>CAVKTU010000028.1:0-12099 GCA_963659395.1 Holdemanella sp.
AGTCGGCGAACCGTCGGCTTTTTAGAAGAAACTGCGATTAGTGTTTAAATTGGCCCACGAAAAAGACGGGAGGGAAAAACGTGCCCAGAGCCGCAAATGATTTATTGCCACGTACAAGAAGCGATGATATAGTTTAAACACTGTTTCTAGGAAACAGGCTTCTTTTTGTCGGAGGAAACTATGTTTATTCTCAAATCAATCGGCGCGTTCTTCGTTAAGATTTGGCGTTGGATCAAGGAGACCGCTTGGGTGCAACCCCTTTTGATCGTCGGCGCGATTTTCGCGGTCATCTTCTCGATTCCGTCTATCACCAAAGCCGTCCAAAGCTGGTCAAAATCCGATAGCAATTCTTGGTTCTTAAGCTATAAAGTCTCCCTTAACAACGAGACCTATGATGGCTCTTCTTCCGATGCCGACAGCCTCACCAAACTCGTCTATGACGCCACTCGTTACGCTTATGGCGAAGACGATGACGCCGCTCCGATCCAAAAAATCACCGACGATTATGGCGAAAAATTCTTCCTCGTCTATACGAGCAGCTCTTCTGGCGACAATACGACCATGGCCAACACCTTCAAATTCCTTAAGGAAAACTGGAACAATTCCGGCTACAAGATCGATTGCCATGACGACAAGAGCCTTCCCTTCAATCTAAAGGTCATCTACACCGATGAGACGAGTGATAACGACGACGATTTCGAATCGCAGAACAATCCAAGCGCCTTTGAGCGTTATCTCTCCTGCCATACCGACTTATTCAACATCGCCGGCCCTCATCTATATGAGCAACCATACCGCATCAACGCCAGCATCGACGAAACCAAATACGACGCTTTCGCGCTAAATAACACCAGCAGCACCAGCACCACTTTGAGCACTGACTTCCCGAAACCTTCCATCATCCTATGCGATTTCACCGAAAAAGGTTTGAAGGCCAATAAAGCCGGCGTCGCCGAAATCATGTTCTCTTTAACCGGCGATACCGATAACGCCCGCGCCGAGACCTTGATGGATATGTGGAATCACACCGATTCTTATTCGGACTACCCCAACAACAATTTCCTTAATCGCGATTAAATCTCTCCAAAAAGCCACCGCTACTTCAGTTATCCATTTGTCATTGACCTCCTTTCATCAAGACGAAGAAGCCGGCGGCTTTTTGCTTTGTGGCGAATAATCGTTGCGTTAGTCTTTTACGTTCGGCGTCAACTTAGCAAAAAAGGCGAGCCGTTTCTCGCCTTGATCGCTAAAGTTATAGGGCGCTAGACCATTGCGTCGCCGCATCGAAGAGAATCTTGTAGATGCGCTTCTCGTTGCAGGTAAGGGATGGGCGAGAGCCGTCTGTAACGGGCGTTCCATCAACCTCAAGCACATCATAAGCCATGAAAAGATCGTCAGTCGTGAAGGTGTCGCCTTGTTCAACGAAATAGACAATCTTTATCTTTTCGTAGAATCTGGTGCTAACCTCTCCGGTTTCCACGTCGGTCATGGATTGCTTGCATTTGAACCGCGTTTCGACAAACGCTCCTTTATCGGTGTTGAGTTTAACGTAAAGATTGAGATCTTCCGGCATCGTCCCACCTTCATAAGGCATGGTGAAGTTCTCGTCTAAATACAAATCGAAAAGCCCGCCCTCATTTTGCCCCAAGCTGCGGAAAAGGTCAAAATTTGACAATGTAATCGCGAAAATAAGAAGGCAAACGGCGGAAACGGCCGTGAAAGGGACGATTCTTGTACTTTAGTTTGTTAAGTGACCCACGAAGACGATAGGCGCCATCTATTAACGGTTGTATTTCTTTTTGAGAGCTGTCAAAACGCAAGGTGGGACCAATTTGGAGACGTCAACGCCGCCTAAGAAAAGTTCCACGATGGCGCTAGAAGAGACGAAGGCCTCCTCGTGATGGGCCATGAAGAAAACCATGTCGATATCGGGGGCGGCGAATTCGTTAGCGGCCGCCAAAGAGAATTCGTATTCGAAATCGCTGACCGCCCTTAGGCCCCTGATAATATGGGACGCCTTATTCTTTTTGGCGTATTCGACCGTCAGTCCATCATAATAATCGACTTTCACGCCTGGGATGTCTTGGGTGGCTAAGCGCATCATCTCCAAGCGTTCCTCCACGCTAAAACGCGAGGATTTGTTGGGGTTGACGGCCAAAAGCAAAGTGACTTCATCGAAGATTTCAATCGATCTCTTTAAGACATCCAAATGACCGATGGTTATCGGATCGAAGGATCCGGGGTACAAAGCTTTTCTCATGGGCGTTTCCTCCAAAGGATGGTAAGACTGCTTCGGCCGTAGCGATAATCTTTTTCTTTTTCGAAATAAGAGGATGGATAAAGGGGCCTATCGCCCTCATATTCTAACGCGATGACGCCATCCTCTCGAATGGCTTTCGTCTCGATAAGCGAATTCACCGCTTGAGCATAATAATCTTTTTTGGCGTACGGGGGGTCGATCAAAACGATGTCGTAAACGTTTTTGTTTTGTTGCAAAAAAATCAAAAAATCACTGCAAAAGACGCTTGCCTTAGTCTCTTTTAGCTTCTTTAGATTGTCGATTATCGTTTTGCTCGCTTCATTGGAGGCGTCCACGAAATCGCAATAAGAAGCGCCACGAGAAAGGCATTCGATGCCTAACGCCCCGCTGCCGGCAAATAAATCCAGCACTTTGGAACCGATGATTTTCTCGCTAAGGGCATTCCCTAACGCCGTCCGCACGATGCTTTTTGTCGGAACCTCCAAAGAAGAAGGAACCTCAATTTGGCGGGAGCGGTATTTCCCCGCGGCGATTTTAAGCATCCTTCCCTCCGATCGTCAGAATCCTCTTGTTGAAGGGGCCAAATAGAATGTCATCGAAATATAGTTGCAAATCGCGCACGGCGACGAACGCTTCGTTATATTCCTTCATCAAAGGATGACTATCCAAAGCAAGCTTGGCCAAATGAAGTTCACGCTCCAATTCGGCTTTGTCCGGGCTATCATGCGATAACGCTTCTTGATAAGCGGCCGCAACCGTTTCCATCTTTTGGTGTAGCGCTAGGACTTCAGGAGATGACAAAGCGGCCTCCTCGCTCTCCTTTAGGCGAAGGAAACGCGGATCGCTTTGATAGGCTTCCTTGAAGGAAACGATGGCATCCAATAGTTCTTTTTTCACGCAATCAATTCTAATCGCTCGCCTTAATATGTGCTAGAATGCAAATATTATGTTACGCATCGTCAAAGACAAAGCCGCTTCCCTCCACGCCCCCTCTAAGGCGGTCGAACTGCCTTTAAGTCATGAGGACCGCGCCCTTTTAGACGAAATGCTCTCTTATTTGAAAACCTCGCAAGATCCCGCCTTCCGCGAAAGCCATCCGAAAGTGCGCGAAGGGATCGGCCTAGCCGCTCCCCAAATAGGCGTCAATAAACGGATGCTAGTGATCCATTATCTTTCCGACCCCGAGAAGAACGAATACATCACCCGAATGCTCGTCAACCCTAAAATCATCGCCAATTCCATCAAGAAATGCTATTTAGAAAGCGGCGAAGGATGTTTGTCCGTCGATAACGAGCATCCCGGCTACGCTTATCGCGACTATAAAATCACCGTGCGGGCCTTCGACGCCCTAAGCCAAACCGAAACCACCTTCAAAGCAACGGGCTTTGATGCCGTCGTCCTGCAACACGAAATCGATCATCTTGACGGCCTGCTTTTCTATGACCGCATCGACCAAAAGAATCCTTATAAGAAAATTCCCGGCAGCGTGGCCATTTAATCTCTACCCATCGCTCTTTTTTTGCCTTAAAATAACCTCACTTATGAAAAGAAAACATTTTTTGGCGGCCTTCCCTTTCTTTGCTGCCCTTTGCTCATGCGCCCCTGCTAACGCCGACTTCGCTTTAACCGATTACATTCAGACGATCAAAAGCGGTTCCTCATCGCTGAACATCCTCCAATTGACGGACATCCATTGGAACATGACCACGGACATCGTCAAGGCGGAAGCTTATTTGAATAACCTTATCGAGGTAGCTAAATCCCGAACCTCGGGACAAATCGACCTCATCGCGGTGACGGGGGATTCGCTTTTGGTGGCCAGCAAAGAAATGGCCGACCATCTTTATTCCTTAATCGATTCTTGGGATATCCCCTTCTTCGTCACCTATGGCAACCATGATCTGCAAGGATTGTGGTCAAGCGAATGGATGAACGAAAACGTGAGCGCCCCCAAACGCAAGAATTCCCTATACGTCAATCTCCAAGACAATATCCACGGCGAATCCAATTACGTCATCAATTGGGAGAAAGGCGGGAAAACGATTTGGCAAATCTATTCGATCGACACCGGCCATTATTTAGCCAAAAACGGCATCCAATACGGCTATGATTATCTCCAAGAAGACCAAGTTGAATGGTATAAAAAGCAAACCGATTTGGCTAAAGGTGGTAGCGCCGACTATTTGCCTTCGCTCGTTTTCGGGCACATCCCCTTACAAGAGGTTAAAACCGTCTCGGAATTAGAAGAAACGAGGCAAGACCGCGAAAGAGCGGAAGCGTCACATCTCCCTCTGGGCAATGACACCAGCCCCTATATAGGCGGATACGCGCACGAAAAGGATAGCCCAAGCTTTGTGGAATCCTCTTTCTTCGAAGCGATGAAAACGCACGGCAGCAAAGGGATGTTCTTCGGCCACGACCATAGCAACGACGCCGTTTATAAATATCAGGACATCATCTTGGGCTATGGCGTCAAATCGAATATCGAGCTCTATTACACCGATATCAATTGCCAAGGCGAGCAAATGACGATGACGGGTGCCTCTTTATACACCATCAAAGAGGATAAGACCTTCGATATTGAGCATATCTACATCGATTACGCCGACACGAATAAAATCGGCGGCTGGAGAAAGGAGTCGCTATAATGAAAATCAATCGCAAAACGTTTCTCTTTTTAACGGAGATAATTCTCGCCATCCTAGCTAGCGTTTCCTTTTTCTTCGGCTTTCAGATCCTTGCTTCCGATTTCATGGATTTCTCGCATTTATACCGCACCTTCCCCTCCATCCTCTCTTATTTCTCGCCCCTTTATCTATTGTTCGTCCTTCATTTGCTTTTACACCACGAAAAAACGCAAAAACGCCTGCAAATCGCCAAGATAAACGGTTTGGTGATGGTGTCGCTAGGTCTTTTTCTGACCATCATGGACGCCGTTTATTTGGGAATCGGCTTCTATCCCCTTAATGGTCTGATCAATCCCATCTTCCCCGTCGATATCATCGTGACTGCCGTTTTATTGGCCATCATCGGCTTCTTGCTTTTCTATTACGCCAAGAAAGGAAAGACCGAAGAAGCAAACGAGCTAACGGAAGCAACAAGGAAATGCAAATGGGAGGCCACCAAAAAAATCCTTCATTCCATTTTCTTCCCTTTCTATACGCTGATTGCCCTTTATGAATTAGGCGGATTGCTGCTCGGATTTGGCTTTGCCGCCTATCGCTCCCCTCTTTTTTCTTATGGGATCCCCGCCTATTTGGCGATGTTCTCCTTAAGCGTTTTCTTGCTATTACGGGAAATCTTCTTGCTATATCCGCTTAAGAGCGCCATGACGAAACGAATCCTTGCCATTTCCCTAAGCGTTCTTGGCTTACTTCTAGGCTGCTTGCCTTTGTTCATGCTTATTCCCGCCCCTACCTACGTCGAGACTTGTTTCCACCCCTATTATCCCCTCGACTTCATGGGGAGCTTGCGCATATCAATCTATTTGTGGAGCATCCCAAATATCCTCGCTCCCATCTTCTTTTTCCTTCATAGCGAAATGAAAGTGCTTTCATGCCCGAAAGCGTAATTTCCCCTTTATCGATGAGCCAAAGTGTATGCTATAGTAATGTCGCTTTCAAAAATATAGCGGTGTCCCTTTCTTCTATATTTGGCTAAGTTAGGAGTTCGTTATGCCAAAATTAAATTCTTCCGTGAGTATCTTCGCCTTGGGCGGGTTAGGCGAGGTAGGAAAAAACACCTACTGCTTCGAAACCGACCGTTCTTTGATCCTCGTCGATGCCGGCGTTCGTTTTCCTGAAGCCGATTTGCCAGGCGTCGATTATGTGATCCCCGATTACACCTATCTAAAGAACAACCGCAACAAAGTGAAAGCCCTCTTTATCACCCATGGCCACGAGGACCATATCGGAGGGATCCCTTTCTTGGTCCGTAGCATCCATATCCCCGTCATCTACGCCCCACGTTTGGCCGCGGCCCTCATCCGTCACAAGCTTGAGGACGCCAGAATCAAAGACAACATCAAAATCGTCGAATTCGATAGCGACACCGTCGTGCCCATTGCCGATGATTTCCGCGTTTCCTTCTTCCGCGTCACCCATAGCATCCCCGATGCCTATGGCATCTGCATTGATACGAGCGAAGGGCGCATCATCGAAACGGGCGACTTTAAGATCGACTTGACGCCGGTCGGACCGCAATTCGAGCTCGATAAATTATCAAAATACGGTTCTGAGGGCGTCGATTTGTTGATGGCCGATAGTACCAACGCCGAGATCGAAGGCTACACGCCAAGCGAAAAAAACGTCCGCACGGGCGTCGAGGAAGTCTTCGATAAAGCGCAAGGCCGCATTATTGTGAGCACCTTCTCGAGCAACATCAACCGTATCCAACAAGTCGTCGAAGTGGCCGTCGAACACGGCAGGAAAGTCTGCATCATCGGGCGTTCGATGGAAACGGTCGTCACCATCGCCAGAAAATACGGCTATATCAAGATCCCCGACAGCGCCTTGATTAGCGATGACATGGTTCGCAATTACAAAGCCAGCGATGTCTGTATCCTTTGCACCGGTTCCCAAGGCGAGGCGATGGCCGCCCTTTCGCGCATCGCCCGCGGCGACCATAAGAATATCCGCATCATCCCTGGCGACACCATCGTCTTTAGCTCCAACCCGATTCCCGGGAATGGCGCTTTGGTGGACAAACTCGTCAACAACCTCGTCAAACTCGGGGCGGACGTCAAACAAAACAGTCTCGCTTTCTCTCTCCATAGTTCTGGCCACCCATCCCGTCAAGAATTGCGCTTGATGCAACGCTTGGCCAAACCCACTTATTTTATGCCCGTGCATGGCGAATACCGCATGCTTAAGCTCCATGGCGAAATCGCTATGGATTTGGGGATGAGCAAGGATCACGTCTTCGTTTGCGATAACGGCGACGTCCTTACCCTCAAGGACCATAAGATAACGCGCGGCGGCCACGTTTCGGCCGAAGACGTCTATATCGACGGCAATTTCCTCGATGGTCTTTCCAATACCGTCATCCATGACCGCGAGGAACTTAAAAACGACGGCATGGTCGCGGTGCTTCTCACCATCAATAGCCGCAAGAACGAATTGGTGATACCGCCTGTCGTCTATACTCGCGGCTTTAACGCGGGGGCGGACACCCACGTCATCAGGCACGCCCAGATGCACGCCGAAGAAGCCGTTAAGGAAATCCTTCAACGGAAAGCGACTTTCGGCGACATCAAAAGCGCGATCAAAACGACCGTCAGCCATTATATCTACCGCAAAACGGCCCGTAGCCCCATGATCATCCCCGTCATCATGAATGTCGGCGGCAACAAATAATGCTCATTTTAGCCAGCGCCTCGCCTAGGAGACGCTTTTTATTAAGCAAATTGACGCCCTCTTTTAAAATCGTGACGCCCGTAATCGACGAACGCTTGCTTGATCCTTCAATCGGCCCCGCCGAATTAGCCAAAGAAGAAAGCCGTCTTAAAGCCTATGCCGTATTTTCCACGCATCCATCGGATATGGTTTTGGCTTGCGACACCATCGTCATCCTAGATGGCGAGATCCTCAATAAGCCTAAGGACAGGACGGAAGCTATCGCGATGCTCTCTCGTCAAAGCGGACGCAAAGAAATCGTTTTGTCGGCCTATACCTTCATCTCCCCCACCAGGGAGATTTCTAGGACGGTTGCCACTGGCGTTTGCTTCCGCCCCTTAAGCCTTAAGCAAATCGAGCAATACGTTGATAAATTCCTCCCCTTCGATAAAGCGGGAGCCTATGGCATCCAAGACGATTTCCCTCTCATCGAAAAAATAGAGGGGTCCTTTGATAACGTGATGGGCTTGCCGACCGAAGACCTTAAAAAACACGTTTTCAATTATTGAAAAGCAAATCGTAGACTTTTTGGGCGTTGCCTTTGATGACTAAGATCAAGCCGTCGCTTTTTTGAATGAAGCCATCGACGCCGATATTTTGCAATCTCTCTTTTTTGAGCAAGGAATAATCCTTTAGCGACAAATAAATGCGGGAGCCGGTCAATTTATGGCTTAAGACGTTATCAAGCCCTCCTAACGCTTCCGCATAGCTTTCCTTAGAAGCGACCTTGGTGGTTTTTTGCTTCCGTTTTGAGCAAAGGGTCGCGATAAGAAGATACAAAAGGAAAAGGCCCATGATGGCAAGGGCGACCACCCACCAAAGGTTAGAGAGAAAGAAATCGGCGTTTTGTGATAAGATTGTTGGCATGCGGCTATAATAGCACCGAGGTAGCAAAATGAGCAATGCAATCGAAATCGAAGCCAAAGCCATGATAAACGAAGGAGATTATCAAAAATTGGCTAGCAAATTCTCCAATTTCCCTTCATACGTCCAAACGAATTATTATATCGACAACGATACCTTCATCTTGCGGAAAGAAGGCTTGGGATTACGCATCCGCGAAAAAGGCGGATTGTACGAAATGACCCTTAAAACCCCCTTAAGTCAAGGGTTATTAGAGAAGAATTGCGCTTGGAACAAGGACACCTTTGATGATTTCTCCCAAAAAGGAATCTTCCCCGATGGCGACATTAAACGCTTCTTGACGATGTTAGATATCGACGTCGCCTCCTTACGCATCAAAACGTCCTTAACGACCAAACGCATCGATGCGCCATATAAAGAAGGCAAGCTTTCCATCGACGAAAACCATTATTCGGGTCTCGTCGATTATGAAGTCGAATTGGAACACAACAACGAACGCGACGCCGAAAAGGGGCTTCGCGAGCTCTTAGAAGAAAACGCAATTCCCTTCGTTCTCAATAAAAAAACGAAGGTCGCGCGCGCTTTAGACGCGATTGAAAACAAGGTTCAGTAATTATTTCAAGCGATCTAAGGCCGTCGGACAGGTAGCGTATTTTTCGCAACTCGCATCGCACGATGCTTCCGCTAGACGGCGGGCGCGGGGAATAAAGGTCCTAATCTCCTCTTCGTTATAGCCGACTTGGACTTGGCGGTCGCTTACGATGATGGGGCGACGAAGGACGCTAGGATGCTCGCGAATAAAGGCGATGAGCTCAGAGATCGTCATACTGTCGAAATCGATGTCGTTCTCGGAAACGATTTTGCTGCGAGGCGAGATGATTTCATCCGTCCCATCGATTGATTTGGAGATGATTTCCTTAAGGTCGGCCACGCTTAATGAGCCAGAGAAGATATCCTTGTCTTCATGGGGAATCTTCTGCTCATCAAACCATTTGCGGACCTTGCGGCAAGAAGAGCAACTTGGCGAATAATAAATCTTAATCATCCTTTCGATTGTAACCCGAACGCCATTTTGGCAAAAGGGGCAAAAACGCGTGAGACGCCAAAACTAATCGAAAAACGAAAAACATCAAATACGTTCCGCAATATTCCGACGATTTTGCTAATTACATTCAACATCATCATCAACGCGCCGAAGCGTAAACGGCAAAAGGCCACTTCGCCCCTAACGAGCCTTCTTAAAAAGAGGCGTTACGCAGTATATAATAATCCTCGTTTTAGAAGATGCCTTGATAAGAGGCAGAAAAGAGCATCGCTATGGAAAGAATTCTCTCGGCCATCAAACCCACCGGCCAACTGACGCTAGGAAATTATATCGGCGCCCTCAAGCGCTTCAAAGATTACCAAGACGAAGGGGAAATGTATATCTTCGTGGCCGATTTGCACGCTTTAACGATGCCCATCGAGCCTAAAGTCCTTCGAGAAAACACCATCGATATCGCCTGCTTTTATTTAGCGAGCGGCCTTGATCCGGCTAAGACAACGATTTTCTTGCAATCAAGCGTCAGCGAGCACGCCGAGCTTAACGCCATCGTCCAAAATTACCTTTATATGGGCGAGCTCCGCCGCATGACCCAATTCAAAGACAAATGCAGTCAGATGAACGATTCGGAAATCGGCTTGGGCATCTTCGCCTATCCCGTTTTGATGGCGGCCGACATCATCCTTTACGACGCCGACATCGTCCCCGTTGGCAATGACCAATGCCAACATGTCGAGCTGTGTCGCGATTTGGTGCACCGCTTTAACAGCCGTTTTGGGAAAGAGATCTTCAAAATGCCCAAGGCCGTGGCCCCGAAAATCGGCGCCCGCATCATGTCGCTAAGCGACCCCACCAAGAAAATGAGCAAAAGCGACCCTAAGGGAGATATTTTCCTCACCGACGACTTCCCTCTCATCAAAAAGAAAATCATGTCCGCCAAAACGGATATGCTCGCCAAAGTCCATTATGACCCCATCAATCAGCCTGGCATCTCTAACCTTTTGACTATCTACGCCTCTTTGGCCGACGAGAAAATCGAGGAATCGGAACAACGCTTCGACGGTTATCTATATGGCGACTTCAAGAAAGCCGTGGCCGAAAAAGTGTTAGAGGAATTAACCCCCTTCCGCGCCAGATACGCCAAAATAAAAGAAGACAAAATCTATTTAGATGTTCTTAGGAACGGAGCCAAAAAAGCCAAAATCCTTGCAAATCGCACCTTAAAACGCGCGCAGAAGGCCGTTGGATTACTCAATATCGATGAATAAATTAATCGCCATCGATTTGGACGGCACCCTCTTAACCTCCGATTATCGCCTTACCTCAACCTCCTTAGACGTTCTTAAGAAAATCAAAGACAAGGGAGCGAGGATCGTCCTTTCTAGCGGCCGCCCTCCCCGCAATATCTTGCCCTATTATAGGATGCTAGGGTTAGACGACCCCATCATCGCCTATAATGGCTTGTTAATCGCCAATCCATCATTGCCGTCTTTCAAAAGAACGGAAAAGAGATTGCCGAAGGCTCTGATAAGGAGCGTTTTGTCTTCTTTCGATACGAAGATAACGAATTGCCTAATCGAATCGAGCGATGAATGTTTATATCTAAAGAAAGATGAACCGGCGCTTAAGCCCTATTTCCCTTATGGATGCGATAACCTCAAACCATTAAGCGAGGTTTTCTCCCTCGACCCCTTTATCGCCGTCTTCGAAACCGATCTAGAAACCGAGAAGGCCATCGCCAAGATGGCCGAGGAATATGGGCCCTACCGCCTTCGCCATTGGAACAAAGCGCCTTATTGCGAATTATATGTCGATGGATGCGATAAGGGCTGGGCGCTAAGCGAACTAATGAAAGAATTAAAGATAAAAGGCGAGGACGTCCTCGCCTTCGGGGATGGCGATAATGACGAAAGCATGATTGCCTTAGCCAAGAACGGTTTCGTCATCAAGGGAGCCAAATCGGAACTTCTTAAAAGACGTCATCCCGTAACGGAATTCGATAATGACCATGATGGCGTGGCCAAGACCCTTGAAGCCTTGATGCTCCAATAATCAAAGGCCTAATTGCTTATGAAGGGCAGCGAGCATCGCCTTAGCTCTTTCTTTGATGCCTTCCCCCGTCTTTTGGAAGACCTCGATATAGAATTTGCATTTCGGTTCGGTGCCGCTGGGGCGGATGGCGATCCAGCTGGTGTCTTCGAAAATAAGGCGCACCACTTCCGCCTCCTCGAGCGCTAAAGCGACCGAATGGCCGTTTTGAAGATCGGTGCGGAGGCGTTTCTTATAATCCTCGACGTAAAGGACATGGTTCCCACTGATTTCTTTGGGTGCCTCCTGATGAAGGGCAGCCATCAAAGCGGCCATCTTCGCCGCCCCTTCGCTTCCTTCGAAATACACGTTATCGGTAATCGTCTCGTGATAACCGTATTTCTTCTCGAGGTTATCGTAGGCTATATCAAGCGGGATCCCCTTTAAATGATAGAAGAGGGCCATCTCGGTATATAGGAGGACGGCTTGCACGCCGTCTTTGTCGCGGACGA
>CAVKTU010000029.1:0-11947 GCA_963659395.1 Holdemanella sp.
AAATAGCAATTGGGATCGACCCAATCGTTCATCCGATATAGAAAAGAGCACTTGGAAGTCAAAGTGACGATCAAAAAAGCGAAAAGAAGCGCAATGCCATATTTTTTCACACAACAAAGCAAGCGTTTAGCCATGACGTCCGCTATTGTAGCATAATCAAAGACGTTTCTAGGAAGGCAATTTGGCCGCTAAGAAAACGCCCTGCTCATCGGTTGACAATTCGCGTTTTTTCAATAACGGCCTTAAATATTCGCGGAAGGCTTCGCTCATATGGCGGTAATCGCATAGGAATTCTTGGGGCATGTATTTGACTTTGCTAGCCACTTCATCTAAGCGCATCGGTTCAAAATAACTGACATACGGCCCTTTCTCTTTCCTCCTTAAAGCGGGCAAAACGCCATTAAGCCCTTTTTGATAATATTCAAAGGCGGCCTCTCCCGCTCGCGCCGCCTCCTCGATATCGACTTGGCTGGCCAAAGTGGGATCGCTACGCATCGGCGAGGAGAAAATGGTCGTGCGGCACTTTTGTCCCAGTCTCTTTTTGATGGCTTCCTTCCAGGAATTGGCCGCCCCTTCTAGGCATTCATGGCCGAAAGGATCGGTTTCTTGGGGGACGAGGAAATTGACTCCCTCGCTTAAAACGACGAGGGCCCGTCCCTTTTTGTCGTAGACATCCATCAAATCGCGATAGAAGCTCTCCTCGTCGATCTTTATCTCCGGGATCAGGATGAAATCAGGGTGATACGGCTCCTCCAAAAGATCGGTGGCGGCGGCTAGCCAACCCGTGTCCCTCCCCATCGTCTCGACGATCTGTATCTTGCCTTTTTTATAGGACATCCCGTCGATCGCCACGCATTTGGTGAGGGAGATGGCGTGCAAAGCGGCGCTAGGATAGCCTAAAGTATGATCTAAACCGCATAGATCGTTATCAATTGTCTTAGGGATGCCATAAACCTTAATGGGCCTTTCGCGTTTGGCCAAAAAGGCATGGAGGCGCATGGCCGTTAACATCGAATCGTTGCCGCCGTTCACAAAAATGGCGTCGATATGAAAACGGTCAAGTTGCGATGCTATTTGTTCATATAAAGGCGAGGAATAATCCTCTGGCAGATTCAGCCTCGAACTGCCCAAGAACATATCAGGGGTTTGCTTCAATAAGGACATCTCTTCTTCTGGTATATCGCGCAAATTGACAAAATCCCCCGCCAAAACCCCTTCGATTCCGAATTTGGCGCCGTATATCTCGCCAATATCGTCGGAAGAAGAAGCTGCCATGAATAAACCGTGCAAAGAACTGTTGATGACCGAAGTCGGGCCACCGCTTTGGAAATAAAGAAGATTTGATTTCATGGTTCTTTATTGTACTTTCTATTCGCTTTTCGCGCCACCGCCAATTTGATGGCCTTTATTCCCTTGGCCGAGGTGAAAAACGCCAAAAAACAAAACGCCCTGCTCCTAAGCGAAAGAAAGAGGGCGTTATGTATGGAAATAAGCTTTAAGAGGAATCAGCCTAATTGCTGGCTTTCTTTTCCTCGCGCCTCTTTTGGCGGAGCTTTTTCGAGGCGTTCTTCGTTATGATCAAAGCGAGCACCGCCCCGCTCACCAACAAGGCCTCGGTAACCAAAATCGCGATGGCCCAAGTCGGCAAAGGCGAACTCTTGACCTGCTCCCACATCGAAAGGACGTCGGAAGCGCTGTTGCCATAATCCTCCATGATGGAAAGAGAAGGCATCGAGCAAAGGACGGTGCCTTTCATCTCTTCGTCTTCGACGGGGTATTGGGCGAGGAATTGCCGTCCTACAAGAACCGTCTCCTCTTCGCCGGCGAGGTTCTTGCCCGTCACTTCTTCCAATTCATCGCTATAGAAGACAGTATCGACGTCATTAACGTAGCCCTCTTCGCCTGAGAGAGTATCGTTAAAGAAATAGGACAAATCGATTTCTTGCCATTCCCCTTTCGAATAGGATTCCCAAGTAGAAACGGAACCATTGACCACTGGTTCGCTATAGGTGCTCCCCCGCATGTCGTCTTCGCCATAGTCGTAGCCGTCATGCTCGCCGCTGCCGTCTTTATAGACGCATTCGTCGTTTTCGTCTACCAAGAAGGCTTCTTCCTCCTCGTCATAAACGTACATGGCGTAACTGCGCGGATCATAGGATCCACGGATATAATCGAGCACCTCATCGCCTCCGATGAAGGAGGTGTAGCCGATATAATCCATGTTGGCCACCACGTGTTCTGGATTGGAGATGTAATCGATGAATTTCTGACAATATTGTTTTTTGATCGGATCGTTATGGACGTTGCTTTTAAGCATCACCCAGTTGTCGCTCCAGATATTGCCGCCCGTTAAAGGCACCGAATAATAAAGGGAAACGGGATTGGCCGAGTTGGCATCGCCCAAATCCATCGAGGTGATGGCATCGCCGCTCCAGGCGGTGTCGATGCCGCTTTTGCTGCCGGTGGTGATGTCGGTTTTGCCGCTATCGACCTCAAGCCCAAAGCTATTGTTCTTTAAAGTGATGAGGGCCTCTTGGACCTCATCGAGGATCACCTCTTTGCTATAAGTAGGCGAGGAAGAATCGACTTTTTTAGCCAAAGCATTGAATTCGTCGAGGTAATTGAGGCTGTTGAAAAGCACTTTGACGTCATGCTGATATTGCTCTTTTGGATAGAGGTTATGAGCGCCGTCGTAGCCATCGATATACCATGAGCGGGCCGCTTTGAAGAAACGATCATAAACGTGCATCAGCCCGATGGCGAAGGTATCGCGCATCGAATCCTTGATTTGGAAAGTGCCATGGTATTGCGAAGCCCATAAAGCGTTCCAATCGCTCATTTGGACTTTGACGTCATCTTCGCTTAGGCCTCGATCGGAATAAACAGAGAAAGCGGGGTTATAGGTGATTCCCAAGGTCCCCCACATATAGCCTCTGGCATAATCGCCAAGTTTTCTTTCCTCAACGCCGTCGGAGGTTTTGACTTTGGCGGTGATGCCATCGAGTAAGGAAACGAGGGTCGGAGAGGCGTATTCAAGATAATAATCCTCCCATTCGGCGGCCGTTTCGCCATATAAAGTCTCCCTTTCTTTGCCTGTCGCGAAGGGCTCAAGCATATCGAGGGCCATCATCTTTTGGACGATGTAATCGCTATTATTGACTAAATCATAAGAGGCCGTCCCCGCCGTCACCTTGGAAAGGATTTCTTCCGGGGTGCTGAAGACGCTGTAATTGACTTTGATTTTGACTTTGTCGGTCTTGGCGACATAGTCGATGAAATCGTCGACGAGAGTTCGGGGCAAACCGTTATCGGTATCGTAAGTCAAAATATAGTCGTCGCTATTGGCGATGTTGATGGTGATGACGCTTTGAGCGTTATTGGCCGCGGCGGAGCAACCGCTTAAAAGCAAGAGGGAAACGGATAGTCCGATTAACGCTTTCTTCATTTTAATAGGCCCTCCCTTTTCTTTTCTTATTCTTCTTAGCGCGGTGATTTTGATAGACGGTGAAGGATATGGCCACCGCTAAAACCAATAAGAAGATGATTGTGCATAGCGCCCTAAGCTCCGCGGGCAAGGGGTGCTTTTTGATGATGCCTTCGACATAGGTGGAGATCGTTTGGATGTCGCTATTGCCGCTTAAGAGGCCCGGCCCCGTCGTAAAGGCGGTCACGATGAAATCGTCAAGCGACAAGGTGATGGCGATAAGGAAACCGCTAAGGATCCCAGGCACGATTTCGGGGAAGACGGCTTTCCTAAGGGCTTGACGGGGGGTGCAACCTAAATCGAGGGCCGCCTCGTATAAGGCCGGATCCATCTGAATAAGTTTCGGTTTGACGGAAAGATAAACGAAAGGCACGGTCAAAACGAGATGACCCAATAGGAGCGTCCAGAAAGAAAGGTGGACGCCTAGCGCCACGAAGACGACGATAAGCGACAAAGCGATGACGATTTCGGGATTAACGACGGGGATTTGTGTCAAAAATTCCAATGAGCGCTTGGTGAAATTCTTGCACTCGAAGACGCCGATGGCCCCGAAGGTGCCAATGATCGTCGCCAAAGAGGCGGATAAGACGGCGATGATGACGGTGTTGCCGATTGCCCTTTGGACTTGGGCGTCGTTAAAAAGGGCGATGTATAGATCGAAGCTGAATTTGCCCCACTCCCCTAAATTGAGGTCGCCGCCGTTTTCTCCGACGGTGAAGCTATAAACCATCAGCACCAAGACAGGGAGATACATCAATATAAGCAATAGCCAAATATAAGACTGGCCGATGCATTTCCAGATGAGGAGCCTTTTTTCTTTGCTTAGAAGCGGCTTTTTCTTGCTTACCATAACGCACCTCCTCTGCTCGAAGCGGCGTTCTTGTCGACGCCACGGGTCAAGAACATCGATAAACCGATGAGAATGAGCATCACAAGGGCCATGAAGGACCCCTCGTTCCATAAAGAATTGGTGAAATCGAGATAGATGTAATTGCCAAAGAGGGTGATTTTGCCTTCGGAAAGGGTGTCGCTGATGACATAACTAGACATCACGGGCATGAAGACCATCTCGGAAGCGCTAACGATGCCTGGCAAAGTCTGCGGCAAGACGTTCCGGAAGAAGGTTTGCACTCGATTGGCTCCTAAATCATAGGAAGCCTCGATTTGACTATGGTCAAGCTTAAGCATCGTCGTATAAAGAGGAAGGATGGTGAAGGGAATGTAGTTATAGACCATGCCGATCAAGGTCGCCCCCCAAGGGTTGGTCGAGCCATCGATCCCCATCCAGCCAAGAAGGTCGCGGGTCGCCCCCGTGCGAATGACGAAATTGATCCACATAGGCATAATGAAGAGGATGACCAAGACGGCGTTTTTGTTGAAACGCTTATCGGCTAAGAAGAAGGCGGCTGGATAACTTAGCAAAACGCATATCGCCGTCGTCTGAAGGCCAATAAACAAAGAGACGAAGAGAACCTCCCATTTATAGCTCTTCGTGAAGAAGCTAAGGGCGGCGTCAAAGGAAAAAGAGACGACTTTGTTGTTATATTCGTCATAGGTCGTCTTGCTGAAGGCATAAATCAGAATCGTAAAAAGCGGCACCACGACGAAGAGGATGAGGAAAAGGGCATAAGGGAAGGCAAGGTGTTTCCGTTTGAGCGCAAAAAAGCGCGCCATCTTGCCTTTCTTCAAAGCAAGCTCATTCGACGACATAGGAGGCAATGTCCTTCTTTAAGCGCAATTTGATCTTGTCTTTGGCGATGTCGACGGAAACGGTATCGCCGTTGTTCCATTGGTAAGGGGAATTCGCGATGAAATCCTCCTCCCCTTCGGTCCGGATGAGATATTGATAATGATCGCCGATCCAAACGGCCTGAATGATCGTCCCCTTGGCCAAGCCCTCTTCGAGATTGTCGCTGATGATGGGGTCTTCCAAGGAGCAAGAGGCGACGACCTTGGCACCCGATAGATCATAAACGCGATCGGCGTTCTTCGGATCGACTAGCTTCGTCGAATCTTCTAACGTGGATCCTTTGAGCAATTTGGTGAGATCGGCATGAAGGACGATATCCCCTACTTCCACATCGCCATCGGAATTGATCAAGGCGTCATCCCATTCGTTGGAGGTAACGTCTTTATGAACGATTTGGAGATTCTCCTTATCGACGGAGATCGAGACCTTGGCCCCGACTTCGTGTTTCTTCTGGTCGCGGCAGAGGACCTCGCTTTTGCCGACGAGGATGACGTAACTATAATCCTCGCCTTTGAAGACGCGCGAATCGATGACGCCATCGACGACGCCTTCGCCGGGCTTGCCTAATTCCACGTCCTCGGGGCGGATAACGACGTCGACTTTCTCATTAATGGGGAAATCGTCGACGGCTTCCCATAAGCCGCCTAAGAAGCGCACTTTGTTTTTAGCGGACATCGTGCCGTTATAGATATTCGATTCGCCGATGAAGTCGGCCACATAGGCGCTCGAAGGTTCGTTATAGATCTCTTCGGGAGTGCCCACTTGTTCGATTTCGCCATCCTTCATGACGACGATTTTGTCGGACATCGAAAGGGCTTCTTCTTGATCGTGGGTGACGTAAATGAAGGTGATGCCGAGTTTGCGGTGCATCTCCTTAAGTTCGATTTGCATGTCAAGGCGCATCTTATGATCGAGAGCGCTTAATGGCTCATCAAGCAAAAGCACTTGCGGCTCGTTGACGATGGCGCGGGCGATGGCGACGCGTTGCTGTTGTCCACCCGAAAGGCTATTGATATCGCGGTCCTCCATCTCTTCCATGTCGACGATGGCCAAGGCTTTAGCGACCTTCTCGTCGATCGTCTTGGCATCGAGATGGCGGTATTTGGTGCGACCCTTTTTGTCCAAATAAGGAACTTTCTTGAGTTTAAGGCCAAAGGCGATGTTGTCATAAACATCGAGATTGGGGAATAAAGCGTAATGTTGGAAGACGGTGTTGACTGGTCTTTGATAAGGCGGAAGGTTGGTGATATCCAAACCGCTTAACATGATTTGGCCGCTCGTCGGAATGTCGAAGCCGGCGATCATCCGTAGCGTGGTGGTTTTCCCACAGCCGCTAGGACCTAATAAAGTGACGAATTCGCCGCGTTTGATCTCCAAATTGAAGTCATTGACGGCCGTGAAGGTCTTATCGAAAACCTTCGAGACGTGGACCAAAGAAATAATCGACTCGTTACCATCCATTTCAAGCCCCTCCAAAAAAGCCAAATAATGATAGTGAGAACGCCTGCTTAGGAGTGCGTTTTTCTCACGGCGAAAAATATGCGGTATGACAAAAGAAAAATCAAACATTTTTTTCGCGTTTTTTCGCTTTCTTTTCCCCCCGCGACTTTCGTAGTGGCAAAAAAGGGGCTTTCTAGCGATGGTTTCGGGTTTTTATCGCTCTTTTTAACGACATGAAAAAACAATAAAAAATCTTTGTTATTACTTAATTGAAAACCTCTTCTTTTTCCTCACCTTCCCACTTGTGGAAAACGCAAAAGGTTTTTAGAATCTTTTCATATGAGAAAAAGACATCCTTTATTCCTTACTTCCGTAACCCTTCTTTCAGCCCTTCTTTTGCCTTCTTGCGGAGGCGAAGGCGATAAGGAGGTAGCCTCATTAAATTTCGGGCGCCTTTATGACCCCTCGATCGATACGGAGGCCGCCAATAAGAAATTCGCCAACCATAGCGACTCCCTCACTTATGGCGAATTGGAGAATAAGCTAAGCCATAAGGAATCCTTTTTGCTTCTCGTTTACGAAAAAGGCAATACCTGCACTTGCTGGTACCGTTACGAGGAAACCCTATTGCGCTTCATGAAAGCCAAAAACGTTGCTATTTACGGCATCGACCCTGGCGAATTCGAAGGCGGAAAAGAAACGCACGGCATCAAATACGCCGCCAACGAGGAGAATATCGTCGTGATCAAAGACGGAGAGGTCTTCGCCCAAAGGAGCACCACGGGCGTCGACGACGACTTCGTCGAATACGATAATTTCCTCTCTTGGATCGAAAAGCGCGTTAGCTATAGCGATATGCTCGCCATCAGCAAAGCACAGCTAGACGACCTTTTCCTAACCTCCGCCAATCCTTCCTTTTTGGTTTATTTCGGCCGCGCTAGCTGTGGGGATTGTTCTTATATCGACCAGCATTTCCTTTATCGATATAACCAAGAAAAACGCGCGCGAAGCTATTATCTCGATTGCGATGAGGTCGGCATCCGTTT
Organism: Holdemanella sp.; assembly: GCA_963659395.1. Lineage (GTDB taxonomy): Bacteria > Bacillota_I > Bacilli_A > RFN20 > CAG-826 > UBA4951. The sequence continues at coordinate 7,721 of CAVKTU010000029.1, forward strand.
CGATAGCGAGGAAGATAAGAAAAACGGCCTCGTAAGCGAGAATTGGAAAGCCTTCAAAAACGATTATGGGCTTAGCAACGTCTACAACACCGATTTAGGCTATGGGGAGGGTTATGTGCCTAGCTTCATCGTCTATAACAAAGGTGATGTCAGTCACGATAAACCCGCGGCGATGGTCCATGATATGGCCGTCACCTTCAATGACGTGATCGAGAAAAAAGACGATGCATACTTCATCGCCGATTCCTTTTATGATCCTTCGCGCCTTTCTAATAGCGAATGCTTCGCCGATTCGAAAGACGAGGATTCCTTGCTTAACCAGGAGCTTTCCGCCGACGAGGTGGAAGTCTATTCGTCGGGCTATATCGCCTATAAGCAATCCAAGGCCATTAGCAAGCATCAGCCGTTATTAAAGAAATTCTTGGATTTCTATTTATCGTAAAATCCCTGCAAAACCCTTATATATTGTTATTTCCGATTACTTTTATGCGGAGGCGGGTAATTGCCGTTTTCGTCGACGTATTCTTGAAACAAAGGGGTCGGGCGTTGGCAAAAGGGGCAGGTGTTATGCCCATTTATATAAACGGGCACGTCGAAGACGCTGCCGCAATTGAAGCAGCGGAAACGATAGGCGTATTTAGCGTTTTCTTCTCTTTCCTTCATGGCTTATTTAGATTCTAAACGCCGCTAAGCTTTTTGGAAAGAAGCCTATTCGATGCTCTTAAGCGATTCCACCATCTTGATCTTCCTAGAACGGAAGCCAAAGAAGAGGTTCACCAAGAACGCCACGACGAAGGAAAGCAAGAAACTATATAAATAGGAAAGAGGATAAATCCGATATAGATAGGTAACGAGCTCCACTTTATTTAGTCCCATGACCGCCAAGAGGAAGGGATAGCCAAGGGCGAGACCCGCCAAAACGCCCGCCAAAGTAAGGGTCATCGTCTCCACCAAGAGGCTCATGATGATTTCCGATAGGCTAAAGCCAAGTACCTTCAAGGTGGCGATATCGCGCGTCCGTTCGTTGAAATTGAGGAGGGAAAGGTTATACAAAGCAACGACGGCGAGCAAGATCGCGAAGACCTTCACCGCCCCTGTCATCACCAGAATACCCTGCAGAACGTCGTTGATCTTCTTCCGCCAATCCTCCTTGCTTTGGATGCTCGACAAATAAGTGAAGTTCTCTTGCAAATCGTCTCTCGTCTTTTCGACGTCAGAGCCGTTTTGAAGGTCCAAATAGGCACCATTATAGCTAAAAACCTTGCCTTTGAAGGCGTTGTTGCTTGAGGAAACGGCGATGCCGCCATAAAAGAAAGCCTCGTAAACGGAAGCGATCCGCGAGGAATATTTGGTGCCGCTTATCGTAAAGGATATCGTATCCCCTTCTTTTAGGGAGAGGGTTTCCTGCACTTTGTTAGAGATGACGACTTCATCATCGGAAAGGCCCAAGGCGAATGTAAAATGGGTGTGGGCGATGTCGCCTAACAAATAAACGGTTGTGTTCATGCTCTCGTTGCGGGGCGAAGAAACAGTGCTAACGATGCTCGAATATAGTTCGAAATTGCTTACGGATGGGATTTTGGCCATATCGGTTGCAAAATCATCCGCTTTCTTGGCTTCGTTAAAGGAGAGCGTCAGGTCGCAATTGCCGACTTTGGCCAAATCGTGGGCGATGCCGTAATTGACGGTGTCCTCGATTCCGTATCCCGTTAAAAGCAAAGCCGTGCAACCCATTACTCCGACGATGACCATCAACGATTTCGCTAAGCTCACCCGAATGTTGCGGAAAGCCATTTTGACCGAAAGAAGTAAAGCCGAGGCGCGCCCCTTCTTCTTCTTTTTCGAGTGATTGCGATAAGAGATAATGGCCGGCCTCATGCATTCGGCGGGTTGGGCTTTCGCTTCCTTCCAAACGACGAAGCATGAAGTCAAGGCGGAAACCAGCAAAAAGGCGGCGGCGCTTAAAAGGCCCTCGGCCACAGGGAAGACGTATGTTAAGGAAGGCAAAGTGTAAATAAGGCTGTATTTGTTGCTCATGATAAGAGGGACGATGATGGGCCCTAGGATCTCCCCGATAAGGATGCCCATGAAGACGAGCGAGCAAATGAGGGCGGCATAAAAAAGCAAAATGCCATTGCGCTTGACCCCGAGCGCCTTAAGGGTCCCGATTTGCAGCCTTTCCTTGATGATCATCTCGCTGGTGGTCACAAGGATGATGAGCACCGCCACGAAGAAGAAAACGAAAGGGAATAGATAAGTAAAGCCTTCCGCTTGGGCGATTTCGTTACTGATAGTCAGAAAGAAAGGCATGTTCTTCCTGCCATTGACGCTAAGAATGGAGAAACGTGACGAATCGGCAAGGGAAGATAAATCGTCTTCTAATGAATCGAGGCGGCTTTTGTCGGCGATTTTGATTAGATATTGATTTGGGGCGACTATAAAATCGCCTGCTTCATTCGCTTCTAAATAGCCTAATTCGCTAAAGACCTCGGCCATTATGCGCAAGGCTTTTTCGCGGTCGCTTTCCGACATAGACGCCTGGAAACGCGAAATGAAATCGCCACGGATGGAAGAAAGAAAAAGGCGAGAGGAGACTAAGATGGTGCTGGTGTTATAAGAGGCTTTGGCGATGTTCTCAGGGTATTTCATCGTGCCCGTTATAGGAAAGGAAAGCGACCACTTATTGGCGTCAAAGGGGTTTTTCCCATCGGCAAAATAAGAAGAAAAGCCAAGTTTATCGGAAAGCAAACGGAAGGCGCCGTCGAAAGAGGAAAGATCGTAAACTAACGTTATCTCTTCGCCTATAAGGTATTGTCCGACGGCCTTTTTGGATGGATTATTGCTAATAAGGGCCTCGTCGATATAGCAAAAGGAATAGGCGTCCTCTTCTTCTTTGGTGACGACATCATAGGGAACGCTGATGGAAGGGAGGGTCTTCATAACGGCGGTAACCACGCTATGAGAGCCGGCGCTAGCGCTCATCTCAAAGCGGTCGTCCATCCGATCCCCCTCTTTTAAAAGGGAACGTATCGCTTTTTCTTCCCTTTCGTCATAATGCGATGAGGTAACCCATAAATCGGCCATCTTACCTCTTTCGTAGGTTTCATCGACTCTTAAAGAGAGGCTGACGGAATTAGCTTCTAACCCGACGAAGAGGGTGACGGCGATCGCCCCGATGGAAACGATGGCCAAAAACTGCGCCCAGTTCCTCTTGATTTCCCTAAGCGCCAATTTATAGAAGAGGGAAAAAGGGCGTTTCCTTTTCACCAAGCGATCTCCTCGGGTTTCTTAGGCGAGGGATTGGTGACGTTTTGCTCGACGGAGCCGTCATGGAGGGTAATAAGGCGGTCGGAAAGGGAGGAAAGGACGCTGTTATGGGTGACGATTAAGACGGTCTTTTTGTATTCGGAAGATACCTTCTTTAGCAAAGAAAGGATGCTTCCGCCCGTCTTTGAATCAAGGGCGCCCGTCGGTTCGTCACATAAAAGAAGGGTGGGGTTTTTGACGATGGCTCTGGCGATGGAGACGCGTTGTTGCTCGCCGCCCGATAGTTCGCTCGGGAAATTGTTCGCCCGCTTCTCGAGCCCCACTTGCGCTAGCACTTTTTGGGCGTCGAAAGGCTTTCGCGACAAAGTGGCGGCCAATTCGACGTTCTCTAATGCCGTGAGATTGGGCATAAGGTTATAGAACTGGAAAACGAAGCCGATTTCCTCGCGACGGAAAAGCGAAAGCTCCTTTTCGCTATACGAAGTGACCTCTTTTTTATCCAATCGGTAAGAGCCGGAAGTCGCCAAATCCATCCCGCCAAGGATGTTAAGCAAAGTGCTTTTGCCCGCCCCCGATTTCCCTAAGATGACGACGAATTCCCCTTTTTCCACCGTGAAAGAGACGTCATGAAGGGCTTTGACCTCGTTCATGGCGCCGGGATGGTAGGTTTTCGCAATATCGCGCAAGACGATTTCGGACATAGGGGGATCTGTGCGTTTTTAAGAAAAGAAAATCATTAATCGGCCAAGGTTCCCATCGGATCCCAAGGATGAAGATGGACAGGTTCTTTCGCTAGGGCCGCCACTTCTTCGTCGTTAAGGTATTTCTTCTTGATGACGGCTTGGTAAACGAAGGTGTCGAACCAGCTTTCGCTCATCACATAATAGCCTTTTAAGCCATTGTCGCTGCCCCAACTGTTTTCGATTTTCCAACGATTGGGTTTGTCATTCTCGAGGTTGA
>CAVKTU010000030.1:0-1317 GCA_963659395.1 Holdemanella sp.
CTTGATGTGCTTACTAAGGGAAGAGACGGAGACGTCGGGATCGGTTTTGATGTTATAACGGGTGACACTGGGGCCTATTGTGAAATCCTCGACGTGGGCGCCGATGCCGAAATTCTTAAAAACCGCGTCGATCAATTGCTTTCTTCTCTCGCAATTGAGCTTTTCTTGCTCCGCTTCGGGGCTAGGCGGATATTCCTTCAATAAGTCGATAGGCGGGAAATTATAGGGTTTCCTCTCCTTTTTGTGGGGGATGCCGAGGTTGTCTAAAAGGTTTTCGGTGGTCGGATGGGCGGGAGGAGCCGTCCATGTGCCTTCTTCGGGGGTGATGGCAAGCTCGGGAGTCGGGGCTTTTTCGGGGATGGGCGCCGAAGCGGCGGCCATTTCCTCGATGACGTTAGTCGGCTTAGGCTCCTCTATCGGAAGAGGCTCTTCTTCGACGACGTGCTGTTCATTATGGACGGGAACCTCATTAATAACGGGGCTTTCCTCTTGCGTTTCCACATAAGAAGGCGAAGCCGTCATAATGGGCTCATTGCAAACGGGCTGAACGGGAGGAACGCTCGTTTCGACGGGCGTTTCTTGCTTAAAGGAAGACTCTATAGGAAGAGGAGAGACGGGGATATCGCTAACTTTTTCCTCTTGGTTGACCTCTTGGGGGGCGATGGAAGGCGTTTCGTCGATAAAATTATCGACCCTCTCTTCCTTTTTGACGCCCGCTTCTTCTTTCTTTTCCTCGCGAAGCGGTTGGAAAGAGGGGCTTTGGATGGACTTATCTTCGCTAGAGGCGAGGAATTTGGCTTCGACTAGGCCGCTACTGCGTTGCGCCTCGAAGGCGGGACGATAGCTATTCAAAGGCGTTTCGATTTCCTTGGGGATAACGGGCGAATCGAAACGGGAAGAGGAATTCTTGATGGCCCTCGAAGGAAGGGTTTCCTCTTTTTGCCCGTCATCATGGTATCTTTCGTCGTAAGAAGGATGAGCAAAAGCCTCCTGCGTTTCTTTTTGGATTGCTTTCTCGCTTTGCCTGATTTTCTTTTTGTTCGCCGCCTTCAAAGACATTTTGCGGAAAAGGGGGATAAGCGAAGGAAGCAAGGCGAAGGAAAGGAAGGATAAGAACAACACGATCGTTATGACTAAAGGGATAGCGAAGGACGCTCTCGCGAACGACCCCACCAAGGAAGTGAAGACGACCCCGCCCGAATAAGCAATCGAATAGGCGATTTGGCTTTGGTTAAAAGCCGCTTGGAAAGAGGGGAGCAAATCCGATAGCGAAGCGTCGAAATACGAATAGGAAAGAAGGCCGAAAAGGAAGGATAA
>CAVKTU010000030.1:1327-11882 GCA_963659395.1 Holdemanella sp.
GGCGAGGAAAAACGACAATAACGAAAGATGAAGGCGCCAGGAAGAACGAGGGAAACGGCCGCAAAAAAGCAAATGCCCGCCCCACAAAGCGAAAAGGGGGAGCAAGAAATAATATCCCGCGTAGCCAAGTAGCCAAATGATCCCATATCCTAAGGCGTTAAGCATGCCGTATGGGGAAAGAAAAAATAAAAAGGAAAGCAAAAGGAAATTCGCTCCGATGGCGCGAATAAGCATGCTTTGGGGAAAGATCTTCTTATCCATCGCTATACCTCGAAAGGATCAGATTTCTAAAATCAATGGCAACACCATCGGGTCTTTGCCCGTTTGGCGGCGGATGGCGTAGGCGCAACGCTCATAAGCGCTTTGGCGCATCTGGTTGATGTTGAAAGTCGCCCTTGACGTCTCGTCTTCCAAGGTCGTCAGGAAGACTTTGGAGACTTCGCGAAGGACCGCTTCGGCGTCTTTGGTGATTAATAGCCCCCGCATCTGGACATCGGGGCCGGCGATGACTTTATGGGTCGATTTATCGATGGAGCAGGCGATGATGACGACGCCTTCGGCCAATTTCTGGCGGTCTAAGAGGACTTGCTCGCCGACATCCCCCACCCCTGAGCCATCGATCAGGATGTCGCCATGGGGAATCGATTCGTTGAGGATATGCCCGCCCTTTTCGTCGAAAAGGACGCTTAAGCCGTTCTCAAGAAGGAAGATGTTCGTGTGGTTGAGCCTCCCTTTCATGCTGACGGCGACTTGGGCGTTGTTAAGAAGGTCTTTATAGAAGCCTTTGACGGGGATGTAATATTTCGGATGGAGGATGGAGATCATCATCTTGATGTCTTCCTCGCTCGCGTGCATGAGCAAGAATTCCTTTTTGGAGATGTTCTTGACCACGCAGCCGCTGCGGTAAAGCTCATCGAGGGCGTCGGTGGCCTCGAGTTCCGCGCGGTCGTCGCTTGGCGCCGCTAGGAAGAAGGTATCGCTTTCCTTTAGCCGCACGGGGCGTCCGCCCTCCACTTGGTTAGCGGCCAATAAAGCGATTTTGCGGTAGATCTTATCGGCATATCCGAGCATCAAGACGACGATGTCCTGATCGCGGTAACGGTTGATGTCGTCGCCCGGCGCGAAATTCTCGCGCGGGATAAGGAGCTGGCCTGAGCGCTGCATCGCCGCGATGGTGTCGCTTGTTTCCTTGTCATAAGGGATGATGCGCTTCTTTGTGGCCACGGTAAGGGAAATCACCTCATCGATGTTATAGAAATTGGGGGTGAATAAAGCGATGAAGATGCGCCCTTGGGCGTCTTTGAAGGAATTCTCGATGATCGGGGTGAGCTTATAATGGGGGGCCGTGTAGCCGTTACGGGAGGCGTAGACGCTCTCCATGAAGAGGGCGAGGTTCTCCTCCTCCCCGATTTTGGAGATGGCGTTCATGTCATGAAGGTAATTCTTATCGGCGTTATTCTCGATCACGAAGTCGCTAGGGAAGACAAGGTTGCCATAGGCGGTGCCGATAGCGATGCCGCTAGATAAGGCGGTATTATGGGAGGTTTGGAAGAAGGATATCTTCCGCCCCGCGATTTTAAAGGAGCCGCTTGGGGCGATCGGGCGGAAATCGAAAGAGGAGCAATCGACATCGACGTGGCGGCAGAAATTCTGGAACATCGCCAAGGTGACGGAGCTGCCGTATATCGGGGCGGGGACATCCTTATACAAATAAGCCAAGGCCCCCGTCTCATCGTCATGCCCATGGGGCAAGAGGTACGCTTTGACTTTGCTTTTGTTCTTTAGCAAATAGGAGAAATCGGGGATGACGTAATCGACCCCCGGTTGCGTTTTATCGGGCCTTTTGACCCCCGCACCGACGACATAAATGTCATTATCTATCTCCACGACATAGCAATTCTTGCCGATCTCATCCAGCCCGCCGAGGGCAAATACGCGAATTCTTTCGTTCATATAGGCTCCTAAAGTATGTTAATTATACGCTTTGCTCGCGCTTAATGGAAAGCTTTCCTCCCCCTATGGGAGAGGAACTTCCTTGATAGCGCTTCCATCGCTTAATAGGCGCAAGGCGATCCCCTTTTCCTCCAAAGTCATATAGGTGCTTTCGTGCCCGCCTTTGGGGAAGCCGACGGAACCGGGGTTAAGGTAAAAAAGGCCGTCTTCCCTGCTTCCTAGTTCGTAAAGGTGGGTATGGCCGTAAACCAAGATATCCCCTTTTCGGAAGGAGAGGCCGCCATAGCTATCCTCATCGCCGTGAAAGAGGTAAAAAGAACGGCCGAAAAGGGACTTATGGACGTTCAAAGGCATCTTCGTCTCCAATAGGCTCATGTCGATGCGGCTATCGCAATTGCCTTGCACGAGGGTCATGATGTTTCGATATGGCAAAAGCGTTTCCACCACCGCCATCGGGTCGTAATCATCGGGGACGCCATTGCGCGGGCCATTATAGAAAAGATCCCCCAATAGCCAAATGGCATCGGGCTTATATTCTTCAATCCTCTCTCGCAATAACCGAGCTTTCCTTATGCGGCCGTGGATATCGCTGGCAATCAATATTCTCATTCCTTTTCCCTTTCCATTTTCCTAGTCGCCACCGCGGGAATGCCCGTGCCCACTAGATTATTCAGCACGATATCGCCCACTTCGACGGGCGCTTCGAGCGTCACTTTGCTTAATTCCTCGATCGCCGCGAAGACCTTCTCTTTGGGGATGGGCGAGAGGCTTTTGACAGGGCAAAGAGGCAAGGAGGCGTGCGCGATGGATACGCTGGAAGTGACCGTCCTTTTAGGGCAAGTTACTTCCTCTTTTGCGTAAACGGCCCCACGGGGGCAAAAATTCCCGCTGACGTTAAGATCCCTATCGATTGATAGATGGCACCCACGGGGACAGCAAATGCAGATAAGTTCGCGCTTTTCGCTCATTTTCTTGCCTCCTTCTCCTCAATATGGACGCTGATGTCATCGCCCTTAGGATCGAATAACGAAACGGGCAAGGAGATTATCTCCATCTCGCTAGGCAAGGCGAAGGGCTTAGTTAGGCGCTTAACCTCCTTCTCCCCTTGCTTGAAGACGACGTCGATTCGCTTATAAGGACGACGGACGCGGAATTTGAAGTCGATTTTATCATCGTCGCTTACGAAAGATAGATATGAGGGCAATAAATACCCTAACCCCTCCCCGGCGATGGCCTTTAGCCTAAGGCCTTCTTTCGTCGCGCCTTCCTTAAGATAGGCGGCGGCGTAATGGGCGGCTTTTTGCGCTTCAGAAACGACATTGTCGGCCAAATCATGGATATGGAGGGCGTTGCCACAGGCGAAGACGCCAGGAACCGAGGTCATGTAACGTTCATCGACCGCCGCCCCTTTGTTAGCGCCCATGGATACGCCGATGTCAGAAAGCAAGGCGACGTTAGGAAGGAGGCCGACGCTTAAAATCAAGGTGTCGCAAGCGATTCTTTCCTCGCTTCCCTCGATGATCCTCATCTTCTCGTCGACTTTCGATAATTCGATAGCCTCTAGGCGCCTCTTTCCTATCACTTTGCTCACCGTATGGGAAAGATAAAGAGGGATATCGAAATCCTCTAGGCATTGCACGATGTTGCGGTTAAGGCCATTGCTATAAGGGCATAGCTCCGCCACCCCTAGGACCTTCGCCCCTTCGAGGCTGAGGCGTCTAGCCATGATGAGGCCGATATCGCCGCTGCCTAGGATAAAGACGTTCTTGCCAGGCAAATAGCCATAGAAATTAAGGAGCATCTGAGCGGTCCCCGCCGTCATGACGCCGCTTGGCCTATCCCCGGGAAGGGCGATGGCGCCGGCGCTTCTTTCCAAGGAGCCGGCGGCGAAGATGATAGCCTTGGCCCGCACTTTATAGAAGCCCTTCTCGTTAGAATAAGAGACGACGTGATCGGGGGAAACCTCGTTTACATAGCTATCGCATAGGCAAAGGATGCCCCTGCTTCTTGCTTCCTCGATATAGCGCTCGGCGAATTCGGGGCCGGTTAATTCCTCATGGAATCGCCCTAAGCCGAAGCCGTTATGGATGCATTGGTTCAAGATGCCGCCGAGATCGTGGTTGCGTTCCAATAGCATGATATCTTCGATGCCCTCGTCGAAAGCGCTCACAGCCGCGGCTAAGCCCGCCGAGCCCCCGCCGATAACCAAAAGATCGACTTCCTTCATCGCTTTTCCCCTTTTCTCGCTTTCGCTAAAAGAATCGGCGAACCCTTCTTTCCGTAATCGATATCCATCAAGGAAACGTTCCTTTGCTTCGCTAACATGGTTAGGACGCTAGCCAAGCAAAAGCCGCCTTGGCATTTGCCAAAGCCCGCGCGCGTCCTTTTCTTGACCGCCTTGACGGTAAGGCAAGGGACGGAACGAGAAAGGGCTTCTTCGATCTCCCCTTCCGAGACTTGCTCGCAAACGCAGACGATATGGCCGTATTTGGGATGCTTTTTGATGAAATCGTCCCGTTCTTGGTCGTTCATTTCCCGAGGATGAACGTAAGGGCGAACATAAGGCGAATAATTCTCTTTCTTCTTAGGTTTCAAATAAGGGAGGACGTGCTTCGTGACGAGGTATTCCCCGATGGCGGGGGCGCTAACGAGGCCCGGCGATTCGATGCCCGCGGCGTTAAGGAAGCTCTCGTCCTCATTTTGCGGCCCTAGGACGAAATCATGGGTCGAGGGGGTGGCGCGAAGGCCGCTATAGACGCGGATGCTCGCTTTGAAGGGAATCGATGGGACGAGCCGCAAGGCTTGCTCCCTAACCTTCGCCAGCGTAAGGCTATCGGTAGATAGATCCTCGCGGTCGGGGACCTCTTCGCTCGAAGGCCCGACTAAATAATTGCCGCTCGTCGTTTTGGTGAAAAGCACCCCTTTGCCTTTGGTGGTGGGAAGAGAGAAAAGAACGTGGTTAACGAGGCCCTTCTCATGATGGTCGAGAACGAAATATTCGCCCTTCCTAGGCTTTATTTCCCAAGAGATATCCCCTGCCATTTGGGCGATTTTATCGGAATAGACGCCCGCGGCGTTGATGATTACCTTGCTTTCGTAGCTCCCTAAGGAGGTTTCGATTACCCAATGCCCTTCTTTTCTCTTTAAGGAGAGGACTTCTTCGTTTAGATGGAGGATCACCCCGTTATCGATGGCGTTTTCCATCGCGTGGACGCTTAATAAAAATGGATTGACGATTCCGCCGTCCTCGCAATAAAGGGCGCTCACCGCCAAAGGATTTAAATGGGGCTCCATCTCAAAAAGCTCCTTAGTCTCGACGATCCTCGCTTTGACGCCGTTACTTTCGGCGCGAAGCAGCAATTCGCGGAGCTTTCCCTTCTCCTCTTCCGAGAAGGCGATGGTCAAAGTGCCGCACTTATCGAAGGGCACATCGAGCTCCTTGGCGATCTTAGGAAGCATCTGATTGCCCCGCGCGTTCATCTTCGCTTTGAAGGTGCCAGGCGCCGGGTCATAGCCGCTATGGGCGATGGCGCTATTGGCCATCGTCGTTTCGTCGGCGACGTCCATATCCTTCTCCAAAACCAAGGTTCGAAGGTCGTATTTGGATAGCTCGCGGGCCAAAAAAGAACCGATGACGCCCGCTCCGATGATGATTACGTCAAACATACCGCTAACATCATACCCCTAATCGCCCAATGTGGTAAGGAGCATTATAAAAAGCTCCCATGGTTTGTCCATAGGAGCGGTAAAAGAAACGTCTATTAATGGCGGCCGCCGCGCGGTCCGCGTCCTTTGTTATCGAAACGCGATCCGCCATGGCGCGACGATTTGAAGGAAGATCCGCGTTCGGGGGCTTCGACGTAATCGGCCGGCTTTTCCTCGAATTCGCGATGCGACAATTTGATCTTGCCTTCCTCTAAGCCGATGACGACGACTTTTAAGAGGTCGCCGACTTTGACGACGTTAGAGGCGTCATCGACGTATTTCCAAGCCAAGCGGGAGACGTGGCAAAGGCCATCGGTGTCCCCGAAGAGGTTCACGAAGGCGCCGTAATTCTCCACGCGGGTGACCTTTCCCTCATAAATCTCGCCGACTTTGGCTTCGCGGACGATGTCGTCGATCCTCGCTTTGGCTTTCTCGATCATCGCCTTATTGGTGTGATAGATGGTCACGCGGCCATCGTCTTCCACATCGATCTTGACGTTATCGCAAGTGGCGATGATGTCGTTAATGACTTTGCCGCCCGTTCCGATGACTTCGCGGATTTTATCGGGATCGATGCTGAAGGTGACCATTTTCGGCGCGTATTCGCTGACTTCCTCGCGCGGAGCGGGTAAGCACTTCTCCATCACCTCGCGGATTTCGGCGCGGGCCCTCTTAGCTTGCTCAAGGGCTTCGCTAAGGACTTCCCTGGTGACGCCATGGATCTTGATATCCATTTGAAGGGCGGTGATGCCTTTGACGGTGCCGGCGCACTTGAAGTCCATGTCGCCGAAATGATCCTCGAGGCCTTGGATATCGGTTAGGACGGTATAGTGGTTGGTCTCCTTATCGGGGCTACGCGAAGGATCGTTGGTGATTAAGCCCATGGCGATGCCGCTAACGACGTTCTTGATGGGGACGCCCGCCGCCATAAGCGATAAGCAACTGGCGCAGATGGAAGCTTGGGAGCTTGAGCCGTTGCTTTCGACGACGTCGGCCACGCAGCGGATGGCATAAGGGAATTCCTCAGCGCTCGGGATGACATAGGATAAAGCGCGCTCGCCTAAGGCGCCATGGCCGATTTCGCGACGGCCAGGGCTGCCCATTCTGCCGATTTCGCCGACGGAATAAGGCGGGAAGTTATATTGGTGCATGAAGCGTTTTTCGCCATCGAAGGTGATGCCGTCGATAATTTGGGCATCGCTAAGCGGGCCGATGGTCGTCGTGGAGATGACTTGGGTTTGGCCGCGGGTGAACATCGCCGAGCCATGGGCGCGGGGCAAAAGATCGACTTGGGCGTCTAAGGGACGGATTTCGTCGACTTTGCGGCCATCAGGACGGATCTTCTCTTCGATGATGAGGGTGCGGACGACGTGCGCGACCATCCCTTCGAGGATGTCTTCGATCATCATCATCTTCTCGTTATGGGCCTTCTCGTCTTCGTCTTTGACGGCGTCGTATTCCTCTAAGACCTTCTTCTTAAGGGCATCGACGGCGTCTTGGCGTTCCAATTTGTCGAAGATGCGGACGGCCTTTTCCAAATCGGCTCCGATTTCCTCTTCGATATGCTTCTTAACCGCTTCGTCGGCGGTGAATAATTTGATTTCGCGTTTGGGTTTGCCGACCGCTTTGATGATCTCCTCTTGGAAGAGGCAAAGCTTCTTGATGGCCTCGTGGCCGAACATGATGGCGTCGAGCATTTCCTCTTCGGGCACTTCAGCGGCCCCCGCTTCGACCATCATGATGGCTTCCTTGGTGCCGGCGACGGTCAAGGAGATATCGCTATTGGCCTTTTGCTCTTCGGTCGGATCGATGACGAATTCGCCGTTGACGCGTCCGACGACGACGCCAGCGACGGGCCCGTCGAAGGGGATGTCGCTGATGCATAAAGCCAAGGAGGCGCCTAACATAGCCGACATTTCGGGGCTATTGTCCTTATCGCAGCTCATGACGGTGCTAACGATCTGCACTTCGTTGCGAAAGCCTTCGGCGAAAAGAGGCCTGATCGGACGGTCGATAAGACGGGCCGAGAGGGTTTGGTGGTCATCGGGACGTCCTTCGCGACGCAAGAAACTTTGGGGGATTTTTCCCGCCGCGTATTGTTTTTCGATGTAATTGACCGTCAAAGGGAAAAAATCCCCTCCTTTGGGTTCATCGGCGCAGCAGGCGGTGTTTAAGACGACGGTGTCGCCGAAGCGGACCAAAACGGCGCCGTCGGCTTGTTTGGCGATTTCGCCAGTCTCGACTTTGAGGCTACGCCCATCGAAATCGAGTTCAAACGTTTGTTTACTCATTCTTTCTTTTTTCCTTTTTCTTTAACGCCGCTAATCTTAACACGAACAAAGGAGACTTGTTAGAAAAACAAGAAAGGCTTTCCTTCGTTGGGAGGCAATCGCCTTAAAGGGCAGCAAAAAACCGCCTCGAAGGCGGCTTTGGGTTTCGCGCGTTTCCTCTTATTTACGCAAAGAGAGGGAGGCGATGAGCTTTTCGTAGGCAGGACGGTTGTTCTTGGAGAGATAAGCCAAGAGGGCGTGCCTCTTGCCGACCAATTCCATCAAGGAACGCTTGGCCACCGCGTCGCCGTGGTTGGCTTTAAGATGGGCGGTCAAATCGGCGATCCTTTTGGTGAGGATGGCGACTTGGACTTCCGTCGAGCCCGTGTCCTTGGCGTTTTTGCCGTACTTTTGAACGATGACGTTCTTTTCTTCTTTGTTGAGCATTTTGTGTTTTCTCCTTTTATCGCTCTTGGCGGTACCGAAGCCAGGTCTTGGAGAAGAGGCGAGACAACGATACGCTGCAAGGGTGAATATACCCTTCCCCCGCCCTCTTTGCAAGCGAAATAACGCCATTTGACGAACTTATCGCGAATGGCGATAAGCATTATTGACACTTCTTTTAGCCTTTAGGCGATTGCGCTGCCTTTGGGTTCCTTCCTCATATCATCAAAGTTTGTGCTTTTTGTAGCGTAAACTAATGACTTTCTTATATTTTTTGTTGTACTTAACTCAAGCCAATAGGAGTCTTCCATGTCGCTAGACAAAAAACTCAAAAATCGCGATTTCTATTTGAATCGTCTCATCTCGTTCCAAGACAGCGAACCCGTCAAAGTCATCACGGGGGTCAGGCGCTGCGGCAAATCCAAATTGCTAGACTTGATGATCGAACACCTACTCTCCTCTGGAATAAGCCCCGAGCAAATCGTGAAGATGAACTTCGAATCGCACGATTAGGACGGCTTTGATTACGATTCCCTTTATGAATACGTAAAAAGGAAACGGCTACCGCATAAACGGATGTATCTCTTTTTCGACGAATTGCAACGGATAGACGGCTGGGAAAACGCCATCAACGCCTTCCGCGTCGATGTCGATTGCGATATTTACATCACCGGCTCCAACGCCTATTTGCTTTCTTCCGCATATTCAACCTATCTGTCAGGAAGATATGCGAAAATAAAGATGCTGCCTCCTTCTTTTTCCGAATTCGTTTATTTTCATGGTTTCTCCGTCAAGGAATCCAAGGATTTGCTAGGGAACGAGAAAAAGCGGTTTTCCGACGCTACTGGCAACATCTACGATGCCGAGGAACTTTTCCAGGCGTTTTTACGCTGCGGCGGAATGCCGATCATCGCCGATGTTGGGCTAGATCAAGAAAAAGTCGATGCCTTGCTAGACAGCTTTATTTAACGGTCTTAGTAAGGGATATCCTCCAACGCGATTCGCGAAATGGGGAAAAGAAGATAACCGATCTAGCCTTATTGGAGAAAATAGCGAGATTCTTAGCCGATAACATCGGCAACATCACTTCTTTGACTTCAATATCGAACGCTTTGTCGAACGCCAAGGCGACGGAAAGCGCCAGGATCAAGCCAGGCATTCACACCGTTAAAGACCGCATTCACGCATTGCGGCAATCGCATTTCTTCTATAAGGCCAATCGCTTCGACATCAAAGGGAAGGAACGCCTGAAAACGCTTGAGAAATATTACATCATCGATCCCGGGCTTCGTAATTATTTGCTAGGTTACGGCAAAGGCGATCGAGGAAGATTGCTCGAGAACATCGTCTATTTCGAGCTTTTGAAGCGCGGTTATCAAGTGTCCGTCGGAAAAATCGACGACTTCTAAGTGGATTTCGTCGCGACGAAAACGAACGAAACGATGTATTTGCAAGTCACCGAAAGCCTTGCCTCGAAGGAAACGCGGGAGAGGGAACTTCGCCCCTTACGCCGCGTCGACGACAATTACACGAAAATCATCTTATCGATGAATAAAGGCGCGCCTTCCAATAACGGCATCCTCTCACTCAATTTGATCGATTGGTTATTAAGCGACTGATTATCGTTTCGAACCTACGCTTTTTAATCGACAATAGCTTGCCTTAATTTTCCATTCTTTGGAATTCTTCCAGGTTAAGTTCCTTTTTGAGTTCCTCTTCGGTCGGGAGGTATGAAAGGTACTTCGCCGCGAATATCTGAGTATTGTTCTCCGGCAAAGTATATCTGACCATCGTATCGCTTTTGTCGGCGCAAAGAACGATTCCGATTGGAGGGTTATCGCCATCGTTTCGCATCTTGCGGGTGTAATAATTCACATACATCTGCATCTGCCCGATGTCCTGATGGGTGATGTCCCCCAATTTCAAGTCTATCAAGACAAAACATTTCAGAATGTAATTATAAAATACCAGATCGATGTAAAAATGGCGGCCATCCACCGCAAAATGCTTCTGCCTTGCCACAAAGCTATATCCGCGTCCTAACTCAAGAAGAAATCTCTGCAGATGGTCAATGATGGCATGCTCCAAATCGGATTCGTAGTAATGCTCATCGGCGGGAAGATCGAGGAATTCCAGGACGTAAGGATCCTTGATGATCTTCTCGTATTCAGGCTTTGGCTCTT
>CAVKTU010000031.1:0-11726 GCA_963659395.1 Holdemanella sp.
ATGGCTCCTTTACCTTCTTTGGCGATCAGCATTGGGCCAGAGCCACGGTTATTTTCATCAATATATGGATTGGCATCCCGTATTTGATGCTTATTGCTACGGGCATATTGATGAACATCCCTGAAGATCTTTATGAATCGGCTAAAATCGATGGCGCGAACGTTTGGCAACAATACACCAAAATCACCTTGCCTTATATGTTATTCGTTACAGGTCCTTATCTTTTGACGAGTTTCATCGGCAACATGAATAACTTTAACGTTATTTATCTTTTGACTGGTGGCGGTCCGACCAATTCGGCTGCTAGCGGGGCTTCGGGATCAGTAGGCTACACTGATTTGTTGATTACTTGGTTATTCAAAATCACCACGGGGGCGGGCAGTGAATATTATATGGCTTCGGTCATTGGTATTTTGGTTTTCGTCGTTTGCGCTGTCCTTTCGCTTATCGTCTATAACGTCATGCCTTCAAGCAAACATGAGGAGGATTACCAATAATGGAACAGGAAAAAACTAATTTGCCCCAGCCGGTTGCCCCCCATGAAAAACACCATATGGGGATGCATGCGAAGAACGCAATCGGCAATACAATTATCTATATCATCTTGGTTGTCATGGCCGTTATATGGCTTGTTCCTTTCGTGGGGATAGTGCTAGACAGCTTCGAAACATCGGTTACCGCTCCACACGGGTGGATGTGGCCTCGCAAATGGGGGTTTGATAATTACATTAACCTTAGCACCAATACTAAATTTTGGACGTGGTTTACGAATACTCTCATCATGGCTGTTATTACTTCCCTCGTTCAAACCATCATCGTGTTATGCATGAGTTATACCTTATCCCGCCTCCGCTTCAAAGGTCGGAGGGCTTTAATGAATTTTATGCTCATCTTAGGGATGTTCCCTGGGATGCTTACGATGATCATCCTTTATCGCGTCTTGGCTGACTTAGGCATGACGCAAGGTAATTCCGTGCCGGGCTTGATTCTTGTGTATGTGGCTAGCAGCGGCATGGGCTATTATGTCTCCAAAGGCTTTTTTGACACGTTGCCTAAGAGTTTAGACGAGGCGGCGAGAGTGGATGGGGCTACTAATGCGCAGGTTCTCATCAAAGTCATCCTTCCCCTCAGCAAGCCCATTGTCATTTATACGTTATTGACTGCCTTTATGGGTCCATGGGCCGATTTTGTGTTCGCTAGATATATAGCTAACAACGCTTCCGACGGCATGAACGTCGCCGTCGGTTTGCAGAATTTGATTTCCACGCCGGCGGGATTAAGCGCGAATTACACGACTTTCTGTGCCGGCGGGGTCATCGTGGCGATTCCCGTCGCCGTCCTCTTTATGTGTTTGCAGAAATATTATGTCGAAGGGGTTACCGGCGGTGCCGTCAAAGGATAGGAGAAAAAGAAAATGGCAGAAGTAGTGCTTAAGAATGTTAAGAAAATATATCAAGGCGGGGTCGTGGCCGTACATGACTTTAATCTCGATATAGCCGATAAGGAATTTATCGTTTTCGTTGGCCCGTCGGGGTGTGGCAAATCCACGACTCTTCGGATGGTTGCGGGCTTAGAGGAAATCAGCGAAGGGACTATCGAAATCGATGGGGAAGTGGTTAACGACCTCCAACCAAAAGACCGACATATCTCCATGGTTTTCCAAAATTACGCCCTCTATCCTCATTTGACGGTCTTTGAAAACATGGCTTTTCCACTCCGTCTCATCCGTCCGAAGATGAGTCAGGACGAAATATATCGTCGCGTTACCAGCGCCGCGGAGATTTTGGGTATTACCCCATATTTGACTCGTAAACCAAAGGCCCTTTCGGGTGGTCAAAGGCAACGTGTTGCCATCGGGCGTGCGATGGTTAAGGATTGCAAGGTCTTCTTGATGGATGAGCCCCTTTCCAACCTCGACGCTAAGCTTCGCAACCAAATGAGGGCAGAGATAATCTTGCTAAGGAAGAAAATTCCGACAACCTTTATCTATGTTACCCATGATCAAACGGAAGCCATGACCCTTGGCGACCGTATCGTCATTATGAAGGACGGCTTTATTCAACAAGTTGGCACGCCGCACGAAGTCTTCGATCGTCCCGCCAACCTCTTCGTCGCCGAATTCATCGGCGCCCCGAAGATGAACACATTCCCCGCTATATTGAGTTATGAAAAGGGTAAATATTATGTGTCAGCGTTCGACGCCAAAATCCAGGTCACCGGTAAAAAGGCCGATGCTTTAAAGGAGATGGTGGGCGAAATCAAGGAACCGCTTAGCATTATTCTCGGTGTTCGGCCAGAGCATGTCACCGTTAGCAAAAAACCGGCAAATGACGCTATTCACGTCAATATCCAAGTCAACGAAATGATGGGCAGCGAACTACATTTGCATGTACTAACCGATGACAACACCCCGTTAGTGGTCCGTGTTCCGACGATTCATTTGTCTGATGAGGAAAGGGACGCGATGGTCGCAGGGGAGGAGCTTTACCTCACCTTCGAAGGCAAGGTCATGCAGTTCTTCGATGCGAATACGCAGCTCTCACTCATTGAATATGGCATGAATATGAACATGTTCCCTGCCATATTGAATTATGAGGAAGATAAATATTACGTGTCGGCATTTGGCGCTAAAATCCAAGTCACCGGCAAAAAGGCCGACGCTTTAAAGAAGGCAATTGGCGAAATCAAGGAACCGCTTCATGTCCTTCTTGGCGTCCGACCAGAGCATGTCACGATCTCTAAAGAACAGACAAGCGATGCCATTCATGTCAAAATTCAAACTAACGAAGAGCTGGAAAACGAACTTCATTTGCACGTTCTGACCGATGATGATACGCCGTTGGAAGCATGCCTTCCAATGGCCGAATTATCTGACGAGGAACGAGACGTGATGGTTGAGGGAGGGGAACTTTATGTCACTTTCAAAGACAATGTCATGCAGTTCTTCGACGCGAATACGCGAATCTCGCTTATTAAATATTGATGAAGCATGGGGCGCGACTAGCGCCCCTTTCCATTTAAATCTTGATATTCGTAACGAAATCAAAACAAGGAGCACATTATGAGAAACAAACCAACATTAGCCATTCTTTTGCCTTTCTTCCTTCTAGCTGGCTGTAGTGGCGCTAATAATAGTGAGAGCGATTCTATCGATTCTTCTGCATCAACATCCTCGGCATCTTCTTCAAGCACCTCTTCCTCCTCATCTATCGATATAGACGATCGAGTGATGAATCGCGACGATGGCACCGCTTTAGAATATAAAGATGTGGAGAGCCCTTATATAAAGGGTTCCGCCACCAATAGCGATTCTATCGATTATGAGGACATTTATGTCAATCAGCCGACGAATTCTTTGGCGGATGACTTTGCCTTCGGGGTTGATTGCTCCTCTTTATATGACGTCGAACGCAATGGTGGCAAATTTTACGACGAAGAAGGAAAAGAGGAGGATTTGTTTGTAATTCTCAAAAACGGCGGGGCTAATTATGCGCGATTCCGCTTATGGGTTGATCCGTACGATAAAGATGGAAATTCCTATGGAGGAGGGAGCAATGATATTTCCACCGATATCTATTTGGCTAAGCGTGCTGCTAAAGCAGGCCTAAAGATTCTTATTGATTTCCATTATAGCGACAGCTGGGCCGATCCCTCTAAGCAATGGGCTCCGAAAGCGTGGATGAGCCTTAATAGCGCTGGCAAGCCGACCATCAACGCCAAAACCCAATACAAACGAGCAGGTGATTATACGGGGCACGCGTTAAACGCTTTTAAACAAGCAGGCGTCACCGTCAGCGCCGTCCAAATTGGCAATGAAACCAACTATGGCATGGCAGGGGCTACCAGTTCCGTTTCCAAATATTTCGCCGATATGGTGGCAAGCGGCGTAGCCACTGCCAAAAGCGTCTTCCCCGACATAAAAACGATCGTTCATCTTACTAACGTCTCTTCCCCTGACAGCGCTTATTCCGTTTATAACAATCTGAAGACGCGGGGGACTGATTGGGATGTCTGTGGACTTTCCTATTATCCCTATTGGCATGGTAGTCGGGAAAACCTACAGAAAGTCATGAATAAATGCGCCGAGGAATACGGCAAAGAAGTGATGATCGTCGAGACCTCATGGGGCTATACAGATGAAGGTGTGGCCTTCTCTAATAACCAATTCTCTAGTGCTAAATTCGGCAAAGCCGGCGGCTATGTTACTAGCCCCCAAGGGCAGGCGAGCGAATTATCCGATTTGGTCGATTGCCTTAGCAAGGTTCCGAATCAAAAAGGCACGGGCATATTCTATTGGGAGCCGGCGTGGCTACCACTAGAAGGAAGCGGATGGGTTAGTAAGTGTGGTGCTTATTATAACGATTATGGCGTTGATGCTTCCTCTAGCGCTGATTTATCTACCTATGCCGATTCATATTGCTATAGTTCCTGGGCCAATCAAGCGTTATTTAACTATCGAGGTCGCGCCCTTCCTAGTTACAGCACTTATAAGCACATCATCGATGGCGATAAGACGGTTGAGGTGGAAGCCATAGAACTATTAGAGAGCGAATTCGAAGCGACTTATAACCTTAGCGACAATACCTCTTCTATTCCTAGCACTGGTATGGTTGTTACTAACGTCGGTAGTTATTTGACTGAGAATATCGTTTGGGATGAGGCGGATTTAGCGGCCCTAAAAAGCGTTACGCAAGGGCAACATTACACGGTTAATGGCAAACTCCATGGTTTGGATGTCACTTGTGACGTTCTCGTTTATAACAACTTCATCCAGGATTCCTCGTTTGAAAATCAAAACACCTTGCAAGGCAATAAAGCCAACGAATATGACGTTACCTCTCCTTGGTCGTTGGAAACGACATCAACCGGCGTCCGCGTGGAGACGAAGAGCGAGGGTAATCGTACCGGCACCCATTATTTCCATTGGTATGGCGATGGTTCTTATAATTTCACCCTCTCACAAAAATTATTGAATGTTCCCGCCGGCACATATGTTCTTAAAACCTATGTCATCGCCAATACGCCAGATGACACGACTACTGGCGGCTATAGCAAAGCCAATCTCTTCTACCGGATTGGGGATAGCGAAAAAGTGGCCGTGTCGATGCTATCGAAGCTTAAAGGATGGAATTCCGGTTTGGTGGAGTGGTCCATACCTTCGATTACGTTATCTGCCGTTAGCGACGTTACCATCGGTATGGAGGTCGAAGCGGGCTATAAGTCATGGGGACATAACGACGATTGGTCCTTCGTTTTGGCGATTTAAGGGGAAAAGTATGGAAAATAAATTCGTTTTGACTTTGATTGATCGCCCGGAAATGGCTCCGGAATACGCGCAAAAAACCACCCAAAGCGGACAAGCCGACGATCTAACCTCTTCCGCCTTGTTAGATGAATCTCTTTCGATTTTCATTTTTCAACAAGAGGAAGCGCATAAGCGGGGGCTAAAGACGACGATTGAGATGACTTATGCTTCTTTGTTTAGTGATTTGGTGGTCGAACTAGCTAAACGCGATCACGAGAAATATGGTGATGAGATTGCCTTGACTTTATTAGGGCTGCCATGTGAGCAATTCTATAAAAAATACAAGACGAAGGATTTTTGCATTTGGATGTTCTCTAATGAGGATAAAAAGAGAATCGTCGACGACGTTTTCTCGCTTTTTCACGAGAAATTCGGCTTCTATCCTGAATCGACTGGTTCTTATTACATGGATGCTTACACCATCAACTACATCAAAAAGAAATATCCGATGGTCAAATGCGCGATAGCCACTTGCTGGGAGGAAGGGGTCAAATGCTATCACACCACCAACAATTCCTGGTATACCTTCATTGATGGCGGCCCATGGGCCCCTTGGATTCCCTCGAAGGTTAATAGCTGTTTGCCCGCCGATAGCAAGGAAGACGATTCGGGCATCGTGGCCATTCCCCATCTTTCCCGTGATTTGATGGCGTGTTTCGATGGGAACGGTTCCAATTTCGGTACCCATCCTCAGAACGTCTTGCGAGGGATGATATACAAAGATAACGAGCTTCCTTATTTTTATAACCTCGTTGACATGTATCGCCAACAGGGCCGATACAATAATGGTCATTCCTATAACATGATGTTTGTTGGTCCCGGTTGGCTCAATAAAGCGGGCCGCTGGGAGCAGCCTTATGAATTGCTCAGGAAGTCTTACACCGACGGCCTCGATTATTACGCCAAATTGAAGAAGGAAGGCAATCTTGTCGACATGACGATGAGCGAATATGCCGATTATTATCGGGCTGAGCACCCTTGCTACATGGAGCCGGAAGTGGCTTTATGGAAAGATGTTTTATACGGTTCGGACAAAGAATATTTCTGGTATTACGACCCCTATATGCGCGTATGTCTGGATTTCAATCAAGGCGGGGCGATGATTTGCCTTAATCCCTATGTTTCGAAACTCGATTTGCCAGTCGGCATAGGGACGGGGAATGCCTACAATTGTTCTTATCCATACATCATCCAAGCCAATTATCGCGCTGGTTTCTTTACCCATTATGCGGGACAAGGCACCCTTAGGAGCGCTTTGATTAGACGTGATAATGAGGAAGTCGATTTGGCTCTCGAAAGAACGATGGCTAAATATAGCAAGGTGAGGGACGATATCCTTCTTACCACCAACGAATTTGAGGTCAAATTTCGCGATATCACCATCAAAATGCGCTCCAAATACCTTTTCAAGAAGGGAAGCGGGGAGATTGTGACAACTCGCGAGATCCTCTCGCCGTTGGATGAGAAGGGTATCGAAATCGAAGAATATCTTACGGGATGTTATGGTATTGACGAATATAGCGATGATATGACCGGCATCATCTTGGAGACGGAAGGGGAGAGGAAAGAATCGCTCTCTTACGCTTACAAGATGCGCTCCATCGAAAACAAAGATGCGATAGCGAGGGCAATCGTCTCCCCCGTTAAGACCATTGTCGAAATGGGAAGCGACGAGAAAGACTATTATGGCCGCGTGGAGGAGGGGATCGCCTTTTCTCCGATGTTTAGGCTCATTGTCAAAAAGAAAATCACGAAGGAAGGGGGATTCACCTCATGGCTCAAAGTAAAAAAGGAAAACTAAATTACCGTTGTCCGCAGTGCTTCATGCGCGACATCGACATTGACATGTTCTTCGATGAAAGCAAAAACGAATATTATTGCGTTCGTTGCTGCTTCCATGGTGACGAGAAGAAGGTTAAGGAATGGAATGAGATGATTAAACTAAAATACGGCCATATCGCCGATCGAATAACTTCTCTTAACGACGATAACGAGCCGATTAGCTGGCACCCGTATCATAAAGGAGAGCTTTGATGTTTTTAGGAATTGATGCATCGACGCAGCGGGAAGTCGATGCGAAGAACCCCCATTATTTTTATGGCGGCCAAGAAGTTGATCCATGGCGTTTTATGTTTTCCCATAATGGCGTTAAGGGGATGCGCCTTCGTTTATGGATTGATCCATATGATGAAGAAGGAAAGCCATATGGTGGTGGCACCGTCGATTTTCCTACCTTTTTGGCGCTAGCTAAACGCGCCAAAGAAGATGGGTATCATATTTTGCTTGATTTTCACTACAGCGATTTCTGGTGCGATCCGTCCAAACAATGCATCCCTAAGTCATGGCGGGGGCTTAGTTTAGAAGAAACGGCGACCAAATTATACGAATACACCAAAAAGACGTTGTTAGACATCAAAAAAGAAGGAATAGAGATACCCTATATTCAAATTGGCAATGAGATCACCAATGGTATGTTATGGCCATTAGGTCAACTTGTGTGGCAGGGAGAGGGAAAGGTTAGGAGAGGCTATGATAATTTAGCCGTTCTTCTTCAAGCTGGACTAAGGGCGGTTAAGGAGGTTCTTCCTTTTGCCCAAACGGTTATTCATTTAGAGAAAAGCTATGATGTGGCTACGCATGAGGAATTTTATCGAGAAATCCTTTTGCGAGGCACCTCCTTCGATATCATAGGGCTTTCTTATTATCCCTATTGGCATGGTACTTTTGAGATGTTCTTCAAAAACGTCAATAACTTGCAAAAGAAATTCCATAAGCCCGTTTGGATTGTGGAAACAGGGTATGGTTTCACGATGGAACCTTTCGTTTTAAACGGGAATTACGGGGATAATTTGATTTCTGAGGATTTTTTCAAGCAAGGAAACGTCTACCGTCCCTTCCCTCTTAGCAAGGAAGGGCAGCGCTCTTTTGTGAAGGAATTGATTGCCAGAGTCAAACTAAACGACATTGGCGCCATTTATTATTGGGAACCGTTTTGGTTGCCGCTAGA
This sequence comes from Holdemanella sp., assembly GCA_963659395.1. GTDB lineage: Bacteria > Bacillota_I > Bacilli_A > RFN20 > CAG-826 > UBA4951. The sequence continues at coordinate 8,313 of CAVKTU010000031.1, forward strand.
AGGGCTAGAATGGGCCAGCAAAGAAGGGGAGAAATATATAGGCGAAACGAATAAACCGACGCATAACGAATGGGCCAACCAATGTCTCTTTGATTATGACGGCAACGCGACGCCCGCTTTAGACGAATTTAAGCTATAGCGTGCGAGAAGAATATATGGGCAGCGATTATCTTTCAAAAGCGTCTCTTTTATTGCGGTTGGCAAGGTTAGTTTTGAATTATTTTTTTCGCCAATGAGCATAAAAAGTATGATTGGCGAAAATTATAATCGCAATTTAAGTTGTTTTTCGTTTATAATTTTCGTAGACGAACAAAAAATATCGATTGGCGAAAATTATAATTTAATGAAGGAGGACAATATGCTTATTGGAAGAAAACAAGAAATTAGGGAACTAGAATCTGCTTTCGAGAGTGATGAGGCTGAATTAGTCGCTTTATATGGCCGGCGGCGGGTAGGAAAGACGTTTCTGGTCAATGAGATCTTTGGCGCCCGTTTTGCTTTCGCGCATTCCGGTTTGTCCCCTATCGAATATGTCGAAGACAAATCGTCTAAAAAGAAGAGGATGAATAGCCAGCTTCTTCACTTCTATCATTCTTTATTAAAGAGCGGTGCATCTAAAAGCGCTCCTCCCAAATCGTGGCTAGAAGCTTTTTATATGCTAGAAGATTTGCTTTCCTCCAAAAATGGAGCCGAAAAACAAGTTGTCTTTTTTGATGAAATCCAATGGATGGATACGCCGAAATCTGGTTTCATGACCGGCTTTGAGGCTTTTTGGAATGGCTGGGCGTCGGCTCGGAAAAATATCATGGTGATAATTTGTGGCAGTTCTACATCATGGGTCTTGGATAAGTTCATTAACAATCATGGCGGACTATACGGACGGCTTACTAAGCAAATCCATCTTGAGCCTTTCTCTTTGTCGGAATGTGAGGAATTTTTAATATCGAGGGGCGTTGTTTTTTCTCGTTATGACATAGTGCAAACCTATATGGCGTTAGGCGGCATACCTTACTATTTGCGGTATATCGATCCAAGTAAGGGCTTCGCTCAGAATATGGATGCTATTTTCTTTGCGAAAGGAGCGCCATTAGAGGGGGAATTCGAAAGATTGTTTAGATCGATATTTGTGAATTATGAGGTGATGGAACGAATTATTAGGGCCATTTATTCAAAAAAGATTGGTCTAACAAGGCAGGAAATCCTTGAGATGACGGGGATAGCCGATAGCGGCGCTTTTTCCAAATACCTTGAAGCGCTTATCGAAGGCGGTTTCATTATGACGCACATCCCATTTGGCTCTTCCAAACGAGATAAACTTTATAAATTGGTTGATCCTTTTTGTCTGTTTTATTTAAGGTTCATGAGCGAGACGAGGAAAATCAACTATTGGAGTCAAAATATCGAAGCGCCGGAAATCACCTCTTGGCGGGGATTGGCCTTTGAGAACGTTTGCTTTAACCATGTCAAAGAAATCAAAATGGCCCTAGGCATCGCCGGTGTGTCCACGCAAGAAACTTTGCTATGGAAGAAGGGCGATGAAAAAGAAAAAGGCGCTCAGATAGATATGATTATCGACCGCAAGGATAACGTCGTCGATTTATGCGAAGCTAAGTTTTCTAGCGAGCCTTTCGTTGTCAGCAAGGACTATCATTTTCGTTTGGTTGAGCGTGCTGAGATGGTGCGAGCAATGCTTCCGAAAAAGAAATCGCTGCATAACGTCTTGATTACCACATATGGAATAAAAAAGAACGAATACGTTTGGGATTTCCAATCGGTAGTGACGATAGAAGATTTATTCAGAGGAAAATAAGTTGGATTATTTTTTTCGCCAACGAGCATAAAAAGTGTGATTGGCAAAAATTATAATTGTTTTGGTTGTAGATTTTTTCATCTTATGTCATGACTTCTGACATAAGATTGACATATGATGTTGTCTTTACGTGACATATGATAAATGCCGATAATGTCTGAATAATTTTTGCTTTTGCCCGTTTTTATAATCGCTTAATGTTTCCTGGAGGCGATTAAGCATAAGCGTTTCATGACATATGATGAATAAATCATGAAGCGCATTTTTAAAAATGAGTTTTTCTTGTTCGCCACATATGATATTCGATTTGACTATGCGTTAATAGTCTAGAACCCGTAAAATAAAGAAAAGGTGGTAGAAAACATGGTGGATATTGACGAAATGATTAAGGTGCTCATCGAGCAACCGAACAAGGAGCTTTTTTATTCGGTGAAGGAAGGAGCTTTCCTTGAGGTTACAGGGTCGAAAGATAAATATTACAAAGATCCCGACGTTTGTTCCTTTTGCGGCGCTAAAGTGTGCTGGAACGATGCCACAAAAGTCTTTCATGCCAGACACAAACCATTATTTTCCAAGGCGCCTTCATCCTATTCGGTGAAGAAGTGGAACGAGATTATCAAGCAAGAACATCTTGAAGACGAATGGTTTTTGGAATTCCGTCGCGCTTTAGCATCGAATGTGACGGAATTCACCAAACTTAATGGCATACAAGAAGTCGAAGCTACTCCTGATCTATATAAGCAGATTAGAGAGGAATTGGCTATCTATGAACCCAAACACTACGAAGAGCGGTATTCCGACATGGTTCTTTTCAACATACGGCTTGATTATGAAGATGTTCCCATGACCATCTTAGGCAATGCCGGGAACGTCTTTGGCGTGAGCTTCTATCCTGGCGATGTCGAAGGCAGCAATTTCTTATTGATTCAAAATCAGGAACGGTTAGGGCTCGATGGGGAAACGACGAATTCCATATCAAATATGGTGTCTTTCTATTTCGAGGATGAGGACAGCTTGCCCTATGAGATCATGAATAACCCCTTTGGGAAGGATAATCATATAACATCTGCCTATCTATGTCGAGGCAGCCTCATGAATTCCTATTTGCCTAAATCGATTGCTATACGTGCTTTAGAATATCTGAAGATGGCCAATAAAGAGATGCCTATTTTTGAGTTATGCAAACGTATAAAAATCGAGGACAATAAGTTTTATAATGTCTATTTAAAGGGAGAAAACATATTCGTCATGAATACCGACGCCTATCGCGATTTCACAGGAGCCCTCCCTTATGATTTCGATGACGTTAATTTCTACGATATGCCGCTAAAATTCGCCAAGAGCGGCGCCTTCGATGCCACAATTAGATATCTTCCAGGCTATCATACCGATCCATTCGGCGATGAAAGATGCGTCCATTTCTCCTTCGTCGCGATTCTTTGCGATCATAAGAGCGGTTACATCCACGCCAACGCACTAGGGGAGGCTAAGGATTTCCGCCCCTTTGATGAACTGGCTTATGTGCTTGCCGAGCAAGTAAGTGACCTCGAATTGCCAAAGACCATTTACGTGAACAACTATCTCGATTCGGTCTTCTTTAATTA
>CAVKTU010000032.1:0-11260 GCA_963659395.1 Holdemanella sp.
AAAGATCCAAGGGCGAAAGCAAGCCTTAACGCCAATCCTTTAATAACGAGGAGCCGAATCCCTCAATCGTTTTGGCGATTTTCTTAGGGCTTTCCTTCTTGCCGCTTGAGAGCCAACGGTAAACGATCTCCTTGGCGCCCCCAAAGACGAAGCTATAGAGAACATCGGCTTGTTCCCGCTTATCGGCGGGGATATTGACGAAATAAAGCCTTTTTATTTCCTCGAAGACGCGGTCGAGGAAGGATCCGTGCTCGTTGCTAGAGAGGATAAGCAGGGCGACGTTTTGGTTTTCGTCGATGAATTCAAAGAGGCTGACGGGGACGATGTTGATGGAACCGTCCTTGCTGGCGGAAAGGACGCTGTCGACGACGAAGGAGCATAGGCGCTCCTCGATGGCGCGAAAGGCCTCTTGGACGTCGACGAAGTGCTTGTAGAAGGTCGTGCGGTTGATTCCCGCCCGCTCGGAAAGCTCGGTGACCCCGATTTTATTCAAAGGGACGCCTTCGTTAAGAAGGGAAAGAAGGCTATCTTCGATGAGTCTTCTAGTGACTTGGATCCGCACATCGGTAACGTTATCTGCCATTTCCCAAATTATAATCCAAAAAAGTGGCGACACAAGTCTTGAAAAGAGACAAGTGTCGCTTTAATATGTGCACGCATGGAAAAAGAGAAGAAGAGAGAACCGATCGTCCACGCCGAGAAAATCACCAGATATTTCATGACCTCCGGCACGGAAGTAAGAGCCCTAAAAGGCGTCTCTTTCGATATCTACGAAGGCGATTTCACTTTGATTTTGGGCCCCAGCGGCAGTGGCAAGACGACCCTCCTAAATATCTTGGGCGGGATGGATGCCCCTAGCGGTGGCGAACTCCTCGTCAACGGGCGACACATCGAGGAATTCTCCAAGAAGGAGCGGTGCGATTATCGCCGTTATAGCGTCGGTTTCGTCTTCCAATTCTATAATCTCATGCCCAATTTAACCGCTCTTGAAAACGTTGAACTCGCTAGCGAATTATCCAAAAACGCCCTTTCCCCCGTCGAATCGCTTAAGAAAGTGGGGCTAGGGGAAAGAATGAAGAATTTCCCTGGCCAATTATCGGGCGGCGAGCAACAGAGGGTTTCCATCGCTCGCGCCTTGGCTAAAAACGCCAATCTCTTATTATGCGACGAGCCGACGGGCGCCTTGGATTATAAAACGGGCAAATCCATCCTCAAATTGCTTTACGACACCGCCCATAAGGAAAGGAAGACGGTCATCGTCGTCACCCATAACGGCGCCATCGCGCCGATGGCCGACTGCGTTATCCATATCCGCAGCGGCAACATCCAGTCGATCAAGCGCAATCCCTCGCCCACCCCAATAAAGGACATTGAATGGTGACGTTATGCGGAAGGTTACGCTTTCCTCTTCGCGGGGGTTCTTCAAAAACTGGACGAAGTTTTTGGCGATGAGCCTCATCGTCGCCTTGGGGTTCGCCTTCATTTTCGGCGTATCCATCACCCCTTCGAAAGTGCGGGATTCCTTTGATGCCTCTTTAAAGGAAAGAAAAATCTCCGATTTCCATCTCAAAAGCTCCTCTTCCGATGGTTTCTCTGATGGCGATATCACGTCAATCAAAGAGGGTTTTGCTGGGGTTTTCGTGGAAAAAGCCCTAGTTTTAGACGCCGCGACGCTTAACGAAGACCTTAGTTTTTATAATGTTCTTGACGATTACGGCGTTAAAGCCCTCACGAAAAACGGTTACACTCCCGAAAAGGCCTCGAGCATCATTTCCTTCCTCAAAAGCGTTCTGCCCAACAAAAAAGAATTTTTCGTCATCACCCCCTCCGTTATGAGCGAGGGCAATGACCGCCTTTTCGCCTTCCCTGACACCAAAAGCGAGGATCTTAATCGCCTAAGCCTCGTCGAAGGGTCTTTCCCTTCTAGCGATGAGGAGGTAGTGGTGGATTCGCTCTATCATAAAGAAACGGAAACGATCGGAGGAAGTGTCTTTCTTTTTGATAAGGAATACAAAATAAGCGGATATGTCAGTAACCCTCTCTATTACGCTCGAAGCTACGAACCTGACCTTGCCGATTATAATGAATTGGATTCCATCTATTACCACTATGGCGCCATAAGCGAGGTCCCTTCTTTAAGCGAACTATTGCAAAACGCCTTGCTTTCCTATATCGAGGAATCTTTCTCCTCCTTGCCGTCGTTCATTAAGGATATCATCGACTTGGATACCCTCAAGGAGATGCTTAAGGACGTCAAATATTCCCTTCCTAGCCAAAGCGACCTTTTCATCCGATTCCCTGAGCGCGATGCCTATAACCTCTTCTCAGAGGAATATCAGCGCTTCCAAGAAGAAAAAGCCGCTCTTTTGGGGGATGTTATGCCCGCTTCGACATATGTATTGAGTTTAGCGGACAATTATTCCTGCGCTTTGCTAAGCGTCTCTTGCAAGAAGATGGATTCGATTTGCTTAGTCATCCCCATCTTCTTCTTAAGCGTTTCGGCCCTCGTCGTCTCCATCTCGATGAGCCGGATGATCGAGGAGGAAAGATCGGAGATCGCCTGTTTATCATCCTTAGGGTATCGCGATGGCAAAATATCCAAAAAGTACGTATATTTCGCCGGCATATCGACCCTCATGGGGATAGGAATGGGGCTATTAGTAGGCTATTTCCTCGTCTTCCCGATCATTTATGAGGCCTTCAATTACCCATATTATCTGCCTGGCGCCATCGCCTCATCCTTAGATCCTTGGCTTACCGTCTTTAGCGCCATCGCGATGTTCTTCGTTATTTTAGGCATCACCATCGCCCAGCTTCGCGACACTCTCCATCCCTTGCCGGCCGCTTTGATGCAGCCGAAGACGCCGGCCGTCGGCAATGCCCTAAAAATCGAGCGGACGCCTCTATGGAAGAAGCTTCCCTTCCGTTTTAAAAGCTCCATCCGTAACCTCGTCCGTTTCAAGAAAAGGCTTTGGATGACCTCTATCTCCGTAGGAGGAAGCACCGCCATCGTCTTCATTGGCTTCGCCTTGTTAGATATCGTCAACGCCTTATCGAAAGAAGGCGGTGGTGGAGCGGTGGCGAGCTCCATCGTCCCTGTTTCCTATTTCCTTATTGTCTTCGCTATCCTCTTAGCGGCTTTGGTTCTATATAACCTTACCAATATGTCGATTACCGAGCGCTCCCGCGAACTCGCCACTTTGGAGGTGCTTGGCTATTACGATAAGGAGAATATTGCCTATTTGTATCGGGAAACAGGCGTGATGGCTGCTTTAGGAGTGATCTTAGGGGTGCCCATCGGCATTGGCATCATGCGCATCGTCGTCATCTATCTGGAATTTGGTTCCCTAAGCGATATCAAATGGTCTTCTTACTTTTGGCCCGTTCTCGTTATCGCCTCTTTTGCCGTTTTAGTGGATCTATTGCTTTTGCCAAAGATCAAGAAGATCGACATGATAAGCTCCTTGAAGTCGGTGGATTGACTTGAAAGGGAAGCGCCAAGGCGGTTATAATACGCGGCGATGGGGCTTTAGCTCAGCTGGGAGAGCGCGTGCTTTGCAAGCATGAGGTCGTCGGTTCGATCCCGATAAGCTCCACCATTTTTTATATAAAGTAGAAATGTCTATGGCTGCGAGGCCATTTACGGAATCAAAGGGGTTTGAATGAAGAGAAAGATTGTGTTGGGTGAAAATGGTTTTTACGCATGCAATTCTCCATTTATCACAATATATGTGAGAAAATATATCATATTATAATTATGAAAAATGAGAAATAAATTCTCAAATAACTTGAATTTTTGTGAGAAAGCAATACGATATTTATGAGGCGAACAAGAATGGGACTAAGGGATATTCGAATGCAAAGCAAACTGACGCAAGCGGAAGCCGCGAAGCTTTTAGGGATCAGCAGAAGAACATACGTCAATTATGAAGCGGGGAAGATCGACGAATCGTCTTTGAAATATAGGTATGTTGTTGAAGCGTTACAGAAAGAGGGCCTTATCGATGAGGAGCACGGAATATTAACCATAAGTCAGATCAAAGAAACGTGCTGCGAGATATTTAAAGAGCATTCGGTGGAATATTGTTACCTATTCGGTTCTTACGCCAAAGGCAAGGCCACGCCAAAGAGCGATATCGATTTGTTGGTTGCGATGCCAATAAACGGTAGGGAGTTCTTTGAACTTGTGGAGACGTTAAGAGAACGTTTGAGGAAAAAAGTCGATTTGCTTGATATAGGGCAACTCAATAATAATTTCACGCTTACGCAAGAAATATTAAGAGATGGAGTGAAGATTTATGGATAATCCGAAAAATGACGGATACTATCTTGGAAAAATCGTTTTGGACTTGGGGTTTATAATTGAATACACCAAAGGGAAAACAAAAGACGAAATAGAAAGTAACGATTTGCTAATTGACTCCATTATGTTTCGCATTGTTCAAATCGTCGAAAGCGACAGCCGTTTATCTGATGACTTCAAAAGCAAACATAACCAAATACCTTGGGTGGCAATCAAAGGAATGCGCAACAAGATAGTGCACGATTACGGTGCCGTGAACATGGATATAGTTTATGACACAGTGACGCGGTGGATGCCGGAGATGTATAAAAAGTTATTGGAGATACAACGAGATATTGCCTAGTGCCTGCTATTCATGGCTCTATTTTTGAATTGTGCGTTTCTCTTGAATCGGATGTCCCAGCTTTTCGTCGTTGAAAAAATGGAGCGTTAAGTGCGCCATTTCGGATAATCTTTTTTGATGCGGTCGAATCACCATTGTCCTGCAATGCCCCTATTCGAGCCTATGGTCATGATCGTATGCTTTGTTATATTTTGTGCGGCAGCGGCAGCAATCTTTTAATTGCAAACAAGGCAACAAAAAACATGTATCCCACAAGGAAAAAACGTATACAAGTCAACGCAGTGCAACGATTAGCTTCACGTGAAGCCTGAAAGCTACGTTATATAAGAGCATTATTCCGATCGCCAAGAACGTGGTGCCGCTTAAGGCCTTTGTTTTTACCGAGAAAAAACTTCGGATGAGAATATTCTTACTTAGTTGCCCGAAGGTATGAGATGTCTTTTTTGTTATGGTCTATGGATTGAGGCGGTATGTTCATTGTGCCTTGCGGTTCTAAGTGGAAGATCGTTTTCCGGGCATAGAATTTCCACCTTTTTATAACTTATATATCTTTACATTCACGCCTTTTTACAACTTATTCATGTTGCTCGCGCCATTCTTGAACGTGGCGAATGAAAGTCATTTATCGCGATTTCATCGATAAAAATTATTATTTTGAATGTCAATTGAATCGATTGAGCATGTCTTTGACGGAGGTAATACTGGCTTTGTGACTTCCCGCAACAACAAGCGAGGTAGGAATGAAGCCATGACAGAGCCTTTGGAAATGGCAAGGATGACGAGGCGATGTATAATTAACCATCGTCAAAGCGCGCCCATGGCTAAATTATATTTCGTGAACGTTAATGAAACAAAAGAGAAGCAAATCGCCTCTCTTTCGCTAGAAAGAAGGAAGAAGGCCGAATCCTTCGTCCATGAAAAAGACCGCCTCCTATCCTTAGCGGCCTCCCTTGCTTTGAAGAAAGGGTTAGAAGAGTATGGCCTAAACGAGGCAAACGCCGTAATCGCCGTCGGCGAGCATGGCAAGCCTTATCTATTGGAGCATCGTGATCTTCATTTCAATCTCTCCCATAGCGAAGAGGTGGCGATGGCCGCCTTCGCGGATAAGGAAGTCGGCTGCGACATCGAGAAGATCGGTCGTTATGATGAGCGGATCATAAACCGTTATTTCACCGCCGAAGAGCGATGTTATATAGAAGGAAGCCAAGACAAAAAGAAAGCCTTCATCACTGTTTGGGTGATTAAGGAAAGCTTTCTTAAGGCCATTGGCACCGGCCTTAAAAGGAGTCTTTCATCTTTTTCTGTCATCCCTAGCGATGAAGGGGAAGCCACGTTACGTCAAAACATCGATCCCCGGGCATGGAACATCGTGACAGGGGTTAAAGACGGATACGTCTGGGCGGTATGCGAAGAGAGGTAGGGGTCCGTTTCCTTATCGCTTATATAAAAGACCTGCCATTAATCACGAAAATAGAAGACGATGACAGCATCAAGGTAGTATTATGAGAAACCGAGGGTTTCAATATGCAAAAAAATTCACTAAGACGACTTGTGTTACCGTTATTGGCGGTCACGCTCACCGGTTGCCTACAAGGAGGGGAAAAGGAAGGTTCATCCGTTTCTTCGCTGGATGGTTCCTCCTCCGTTTCTTCGTCGGATAGTTCATCCTCCGTTTCTTCGGTCGATCCGTCTTGTCCGACTTCTTGGAACGAAAGCGATCTTGCCGCCATGAAAAAGTATCTAGGCGAAGGGGTAAGCGTCCCCTTTCCCTATGGCGTAAGCGAAAATTATGTTGAGGCCAGCGGCACCGACAGCGATGGCGTTTGCTTCATCGTCTACGATTCCACGGTCGGCGACCTCACTTCCTCCTATTGCGCGATTTTAGAGGAAAACGGCTTTGCTTCCGATACCTCGGAGGAAGATGAGGAAGGCTATTATTACTATTGCAAAAATGTCTTGGACGACACTTATGAATTATGGGTCCAAACCGATTATTACGATGGGGATTTCGAGATCTTCGCCTGGATCGAGGCCCTTACTCCCCAATACGAGACTTTCCCCTATGAGGTCATAAACGAATATTTCGGCCTTTCTTTAAGCGAATCGTCTTTCCCATCGTTTGTTCTCGCTACGGATGAGAAATATGACGCTTACGGAGCCGATGACGGCAGTTATTTCTATGTCGGCGGGTATTTCGATACGAACACCTCCGATGATGATTATCTATCCGCCTATCAAACCGCTTTGAGCGATAAAAGCTTCGTCGTTGATGCTTCTGACGGAAGCGCCGTAAACGAGGCCCTTGGCTTAAATGTCGAGATGATGGCCGTTGAAGGCTATTTCCTCATTCAAATCTCTAAATACGCTGTTCCTACGCCAAGCGATAATAGCCTTTCTTTCGCGGCTACCGACTTCCCTAACGGGTATCCCGATGGGGAAGAGCTTCTAGAGAAGGGGGGCTTCTCTTTCTATTATTCGAGCGTGCAACAGACGGGCGGATATATCCAATTCCGTAACGCTAATAAGGGATCGGGATATTTATATAACACCGATTCGCTAGGCAAGATAACATCGATTGTTGTCACGATGAACGGAACCGATACGACTTATTATGGTGTGTTAAGCCTCTACGTCTCGACTAGTAAGATCACGGAGCCCGACGCCTCCAAGAAGATAGAACCGACGTCAAGCGGTGGCGTTTATACCTATAACGTCGATAATGAAGGAGGGTATTTCCTTTTGATCGATGAAGAAACGCACGCCAGCAAAAACGACAGCGTTCTCATCAATTATTCGATTGAATAGGGTGAAAAGAAGGGGCTTGCCTCATTTTCTTCTTGAAAGAAGGATGGCAAGCCTTTATCATCCTTCTTGCGGCTGAGTAGCCCAGTTGGTTAGAGCAACCGGCTCATACCCGGTATGTCGAGGGTTCGAGTCCCCCCTCAGCCACCACTAAAAAGAACTGGTTTGATGTGCATTCGTCAAGCCTTTTTTATTGAAGCTGAAGAGCATTTGTGTACGTTAAATAATAATACCGTTGCAAAAGAGGGTCAGACGCCGTTTCGACGGACCGAAATTCAGCTCTTCACGCGATCGCCAAACGCCAAACGCCGCCTAGGGGGTTTTCGGCCCATCGCTTCTTTGCCTTCTTTTTATGTTGCTTGAGTAGAGCAATGGGTTCTCTATCGGCTCCTTGCCGATGTTCTCGAATACATAGTCCAAGTATTTCTCGCGTCATTGCCGCGTCGATTCCATCCAGGATTGGCAAAGATAGCTCCTAAGACTCTTCGCCAATCTCCCAAAACGCATACATAATTGGGAGAATAAGGAACGCTTTGGAGGGAATGATTGTTTGCCGTCCCCGCTTTGGTTATGTGGGAAGCAAGCCTTCAACCTCCGACGTCTCAAATATGATTCGATCGTCTTGCATCCCAAAAACGGGCCCTTAAATATGCCGCGGAGGACGTTTATTTCATGGATGTTCTGCAAATAAGGGCTTGTTATTTTATCCTGGGCTTCCACATTAAATGCAGTTTGGCGGGGCAAAATGCGATTTCTATTTAAATAGGTAAACAATGATTACGCTTCGCTGAAAGTGGAATAAGCGTGCTCTACCAAATAGGTTTTGCCGTATTCGAGGCTGATCGAATCGTCGGTGGTGGGGGCGCCATTCACCGACATCGTTTCCAACGCCGCATCCCTATCATCATCGTACTTTTGCGTCCAGGGAAGGGTAAAGGAATGGGAAGTGTTAGGTCCCCAAACCTTAAGCGTCTTCGTGGTGTAGGAAGGAAGGATGTCGTTAAGGTAGACGGTCGTCGCGTCCGTTAGAACGTAGATAAGGGCGCGGTCGGTGGTGGTAGTTTCCCTAAGCCTAACGTATATCCTCCTCACATCGGAGCTGAATTTCTTCGAACTCACGGGCACCGTGCATTCCTTATCGTAATAAAAATCTTCGAAATAACCGCTTCTAGGTATGCCAACATCGATATCGCTTCCGACGTAGCAACTGAAATTCTCGTAAAAATAATCGCCGTAATAGATGTCCACTAAAGCCCTCATGCCGTTGCCGTCCTCAGTATAGGAGGAATCGCTTTCGAAAGAGGAATAGAATTCGTTATCGAACCCTTTCTTGAAGACGAATTTGTTGGTCATCTTCTGAGACATTTTGCTGCCGTTAGGATAGGAGGATTCCGCGCTCATCGTATAGGATAGGCTCTCAATACAAGCGGCTTTCACGTTGAATTCGTAATCGATCGACATGATGTCGTAACTATCCCCGACATAACGGGATGTGGCGCTGAAGGTCAAAGTGGTCACTTCATCTTCCTTAGAAACGTCGCAAACAAGATCGTTTGCTTCGCTCATAAAGGAATATTTAAGCGATGCCACTAACGCGGATATAGAAGTGGCGTGCTCAAGATGGCGCCCAATCCCCTCCACGGGCGTATAGAAGTTTGTTGCGATGCTCTCATCGTACAGATATTCAGCCGCGTATTGATCAGCTAGAGCGTAGGTGGCCTTGCTACCGCTTGCGTTATAATAACGGTATTCGTCACCGACGACGCCAATATAATGCAAATCGACTAACGTTTCCTTCTCTTCGCCTGTCGTTTCGTCATTTTCAAAGGTCGTTTCCTTGGCATATAGGTATCCATTCGTGCGGTCTAAGGTCCCTTTGCCTTGATTACGGGCGCCCATCTTGTTCTCGCCCTCGATATAAGAAACGTCCTGCGTGTAATCGAAGGTGATGTCGGAATCTTTCTTCATGAAGGCGCTAAAGCCGTTCTTTATTTCCTTAAGCAAAGCGCCCTCGTCTTCCTTTTTCGAATCGTCGCTTGATGAGGAATCGCTCCTAACGGAAGAGGAATCTTTCGACGAACCCGAAGCGTCCTCATCGCCGCCCGTGGCGCATCCGACGATGCATAGCGATAGCAACGAAAGCATCAAGATCTTGTTTCTCATGTGTTTGCTCCTTGATTATGAGAGATGGGACTAAAGACTAGCTCCCTATGCCTTTATTAAACAAGGTATAAGGCGCTTTGGCTAGAAGATTTGCTTTTGAGCATATCGCTTTGTTAGAAGCCATCCATCCCCCATAATGAGGGTGCGAAGGTTCCCTCGCTTAAAAAGGGAACGCAATCTCAGGAGGTAAAAAATGAGAAGCATCGCCAAACTCGAGCTGCAATACGCTCACCGATTCTACGGCTTCAAGGGAGAGGCCCAGTATCTGCACGGCCATACGGGCATCCTCAAGATCGAAGTGGAAGACAGCATCAACGAAGGCGTCAACATGGTCTTCCCGTGTAACGAAATCCAGAAAACCGCCTGGAACCTTCTTAAGAACTTCGACCACGCCTTGATCTTACGGCACGACGATCCGTTATTACCCGCCATTCTCGATGTTTACGAGAAGCAAGGGATCCGCGATGGCGCCCCGAGCAACAAGATGAAAGGTCCCGCCTTCAAGACGGAATTGGCGACGGCCTATCCCGAATGCCGACTCGTCGTCACCAAAGAGACGATGACCGTCGAAGGGATGATCAAGATCGTCTATGATTTATTGAAGGACAAGCTCAACATCGTCAAGATCACCTTCAGCAGCGGCGTCAATAAGGCCAGCGAGGAATATCCTTCGCGGATATCCATCGATCGTTGCCCCTTATGCGGCATCGCCTTAAACGAGAAGGGCGTTTGCCCCAAGTGCGGCTATAAAAAGCCCTAAGAGAAGGCAACATCAAGCGGCCGAGCTTAGGCTTGGCCCTTTTTCATTAAGGCAAGGAAAGTAAGGGGTTTCCTAAGGAATTAGGTTGCTTTTTGCGTAAGATTGCCTTGATAATCTAACCAAGGAGAAAAAACATGAAAAAAGCAGCAATCGTCTTCCTCATCATCGGCATGGTGGCCTCAACCATCTATGGCCTTATCAACATCTTCGATTTCGACAGAACGGCGGCGCAATTACGCGAATCGCTAAATTACGACATAACGTCTCTTAAGGGCCTTTATATCGCCGTCATCGCCATTTCGGTCGTCATCGCCTTGACTATCGGCGTCATCTCCTTATACATACTCAGCAAAAAGGAGACGCCTGCGTCCGTTTTGACCATGGGGATCTTGTCGCTCATCTTCGTCAATCTTATCGCCGGAATCCTGATGATCGTCTACGCCAATGCCTTAAGGAAGGCGGTCGCGCCCGCTAATCCTGATGTTGTCGAAGTTAACGTCGCCCCCGTTAACGAGAAAACCCCTGAGGAAAAGAAGCCTTTGGCGGTTGGGGACCTCGTGAGCCTTTCCGATGGCCGCAAAGGGAAAATCAATTCGATCGATGGCGAGAGCGCCAACGTCCATCTGCTCGAGGATGATATCGACGTCGTGGTGAATCTCTCTTCGCTCGCCTTATCCAAATAAGCGCTTGTTTCTAATGGGGGCTTTCTATGGGCTTCCTTTTTCTAAAAACGAAAAAATGCGCACAATTCATTAAAAAGAAAGGAAAAAGAACATGAAAAAGAGCTGGGATTTGACGCCGTTATACGAAAACGAGGCGGCTTTTGACGCTGATTTAGCGAAATTCAAGGATGTCTACACCCCCAAAATGGCTTCCTATGAAGGGAAGT
>CAVKTU010000033.1:0-2876 GCA_963659395.1 Holdemanella sp.
AAGCGCCCGTCGGATCGACGTCGTCGTTATTGCTATAGACGGCCACTTTGCTACGGACCCCGGCTTCGCGGGAGATCCCCTTGATGATGACGGTGCCGTCATAAACTTCATGGATTTCCTCTTCGAAAAGGCGCTTTAAGAAGCCTTCGCTGGCCCTAGTGACCATGATCTGCGGGCCTTTGTTCGTTTTAGGGGCATGCTCCCCCACTTGCTTGACTTCTTGGAGATAGACCTTGACGTTCTCGCCGACGCGGAAGAATTCGTCGCCGATCATCTCGCGGCGGGTAAGCTCGACGGAGGTGTTCCTCCCGATGTTGATGAAAGCGCTCCGGTCATCGGCCTTTTCGACGACGCCCGAGATCATCTCGCCGATATGATCCTTATAGATATCGTAAAGGGCGGTGCGCTCCGCTTCGGCGATTTTGCCGCGGAGAAGCCCTTTGACGTTCATGGCGGTAAGCTTAGTAAGCTCGTTTAATGGGCAATAAAGGGAATAATAGCCGCCGACGGCGAGGTCCTTTTGCTCCGCTTTGACGAGGGAAATGAGGTGATGGATATCGCGCTTCTCCTCTTTCTTGGCGTCGGAAAGGGAATCCTCCAAATGCTCGATGGTGTCTTTGGCGTCCTCTAAAGCGTCCTCCAAAGAGATTTCCAAATAATCGTCTTCGACCTCGTCGACGACCTTTTTCTTCTGCACGAGGGTGATGAAGCCGTTATCCTCATCGATATTAGCTTCGACGATGGCGTCGTCTCCCCCGCCCAAATATTTGATATAGGCGCGCTCGATAGCGTCTTTTAAGGCGTAGACCACCGCTTCGTGGCTAACGCTTTTGCTTTCGGCGATTTGGTCAATCGCGCTCTTGAATACTACTGGATCCATTTTGTTTGCTCCTTTAGAACTTGATGGCTAAGCGCGCCTTATCGATGTCCTGACGCGCCAATTCGATGGTTTTCTTGCGGCTTTTGTCGGTGATTTGAAGTTTAAGGCAAGCATCGTTGGCCTCTAGCAAATCCCCTTCGATGTCGTTAAGCCCGTGATGGGGTTTAGAGAGATGGAGATGGATGTAGCGGTTAAGGTAATACTCTAACCGCGTTAAGGGAATCGGCTTCTCCCCGCCTAAGCTCGAGACGTCGAGCGTATAAGGCGAAGATATCGGATCTTCCTCATCGAGGATCGGGTTAATGAGCTCGCTTACCTTCACGATGTCGTCGAGGGAGATCGGATCGTCGCGATCGACGATCACCTCCAAGGTAAGCCCCTCCTTCTTTCTAAGCAATCGCACCTCGGAAAGAAGATAGCCCTTTTCCTCTAATGGCCCTCTTAAGGCCTCTTTGACTTTCTTGACCTCGTCCATGGCACCTCCCATTAATAGAAAGAGTGGCCCATAAAGCGCCACTCAGCCGTTACGAGTATTTCACGATGCCTGCTCGAGGATCATCGCGCCATTATCCTATAATGGAAAAGAACGCTTTGCAACGAAAAAAAGCATTTTTGGTAACATCCTTTGAAGCGCTCCTTCCCGAACGCCAACGTTCCTTATCGATGGCTGTCTTAGGCGTTTTCGTACGCCTATAGATCCAACGAATCGCGATTGAGCAAAAAGTCGAAGAGATCGATGGTCACCAAGCCGAATTCATCTCTCCTAATGGGAAGAGAATCCTTGGTCACGATGATCTTCTTGAAGGAATCGTCGATGTTGCGTAAGCCTCTCTTTTCCCTATCTAAGGTCATGGCATTGCTTATATTCAAACACGACTGGATGTAATATTTTTTATCGCCATTCGTTGCGACAAAATCGATTTCTAGCGGTTTTTTCACATATATTTTCTTGCCGTTTTTGTCCAAGCGATCGCTGGCTTCGTGGATATCCACCTCCCCGACGGACACCTGGAAATTCCGATACCTTAATTCGTTATAGATGACGTTCTCCATAATATGGGTCTCCTCGATTTGGCGAAAGGAAGTCACGGCGTTTCTTACCCCTATATCCTCGAAATAAACCTTATATGGGGTATCGATATACGCTTTGCCCTTTATGTTGTATCGGGCGGCTTTAGACACCACGAAGGCATCCTCGAAATGATCGATGTAATTATCAATGGTGTCGTTAGTGACTTTGGCGTTTCTAATCGATTTGAAGGCCCTCTCTAATTTCGACGGGCTCGTCAAGCAGCCGATGGAGGAAGACAAAACGGCGAATAATTCCTTCAAGGTTTCGACGTCTTTGACGCCTTTTCTGCCGATGATGTCTTTCAAATAAACCTCATTTGCCAGTTCGTTTAGATATTTTTGGCGGTCGCTAGGCGCTTGCTTATAAACGATGGGTATGCCGCCCGTCACGATATACATCTTCCAGGCTTCCGAGACCTCGCATCCCATCCCCGAAAGAAATTCGGAAAAAGAGAGAGGCAAGACGTGCACGGAAGACTTCCGTCCGCGGAATTTGGTCTCGATTTCCGAGGAAAGAAGTTGCGAATTGCTTCCCGTCACGTAGACGTCGAAATTAGCGTGGGTCAAAAAGCCATTCAGCGTTCCCACGAAGGAATCGAGGATTTGGATTTCGTCGAGCAGCAAATAATAATAGGCGTCATCGGAGGTCCTTTCCTTGATATAGGCGCGGAATTTCTTCGAATTGACCTTGTATAATCCGTTTCCAGCGGGTATTTTAGTCGATTCGTCGGGATAATATCTTTCGAGCAAATCGAGGTCTTCGTCGTTGTCGAAGGCGAATCTTATGATGAAATTCTCCGCCACCCCTAAGGACAACAGTTTCCGATAGAAGATATTGTTCATCAGATACGATTTCCCACTTCGCCTAGCCCCCGTGATGACCTTGATCAAGGAATTGTTTCTCTTATTCAGAAGTTCGTTGAGA
>CAVKTU010000033.1:2886-11248 GCA_963659395.1 Holdemanella sp.
CTTGGGAATTCCATTTTCTTGCCTCCAGTCGATTTTTTTCAAAGACTTTGCTTTTTGTCGAATATAGTATATCAACAATCGACCATTTATCAATTCCTATTCGATTTTTTTCAAAGACTTTGTTTTTTGTCGTATGGGAATAAAGGAAAATGGTCATCAATGCCATAAGAAAAAGCCGAATGCCAATGAACATCGAAAATAAAAGGGCGCCCATACGGACGCCCAGTCGCATTTGTTAATTGGAGGGCCCTATTTCTTGGTGACTGGGTGCTCGCCGTCGTTGAGATAGAGGATGCCTAAGCAATGGGGGCCGCAATGGGTGCTGATGGTCGCGCCAGCCCTCGTTGGAGAGACGTTACGGAAGCCTCTTTGCTTAAGGCGTTCCGCCACTTTCTCGACGATCTCGTCTTCCATCGAGCTATAGGTGATGAAGACCCTTTCTAAATCGGGGTTATCGTTCTCTTCCAAGGTAGCATCCACATAATCGAGGACCCATTTCTCGGTGTTGCCGCGGAATTTCTTAGCGCTCTTCATCTTCCCGGTCATAGGATCCATGATGATCTGCGGCTTGATTTTTAGTAGGTTCACGCCTAGGCGCGCCAAGGCGCTGCAACGCCCGCCCTTATAGAGATATTCGACGTTCTCGAGCCCAAAGGAGGTCTGATCGTTAGGGATCCTCCTCTCGACCGCTTTGACGATCTCAGACGCGCTATAACCGGCGTTCCTTAACCGGACGGCATATAAGGCCAATAAGGCGATGCCCGTCGATAGGACGTGGCTATCGATGACATGGACTTTGCCTTCGAAAGAAGAGGAGGCCGTCACGGCGTTTTGATAGGCGCAGCTGATGCCGCTAGAAAGGGAAATATGGACGATTTCGTCGTTATCCTTCAATAGTTCCTTGAAGAAAGAATCGAATTCCCCGACGTTCACGGCCGAGGTATGCGGAAGCGTCCCCGTCTTCTCGACGAAGGCGAAGAGATCCTCGCTTCTTACTTCCCCGTCTTTGGCTTCCTTCTCCCCCATCACGATGGTGAAGGGGATGGTCGGTATGGCGAATTCTTTCAATAATTCCGGCGAGAAATCGGCGGCGGTTTCAACGGAAATGGCAATTTTGCTCATAGATGTTCTCCTTTGTTCGGACGCCTTATTCTAATGCCATCGGAGGCATATTCCCAAGGTTTTAATCGCTTCTCGCTTTACGAAAAAAGGAAAAGCCCACCGCCATGAAAGAAGATGGGCTTAAACGCAAGAAGAGCTATTCCTCGATCTTCATGGGATATGGAAGATAGGAGAGAGGCTCAAGCTGATCGAGGGTCACGAGGCCATATGGCGCCCTTAAAATCGTCGGAAGGCGGTTGACGATCGTGGCGCAGGTATGCTCGACGGTCGCGGGCTTGACCACATGGTATTCGAGATTGGGCTCGCCATATATCTTCCAATCGCACATATCCCCATCGTCGGGGCCATAGACCTTGCCGATGCATTTGGTGACTAGTTCGATGCCCTGATGGGTTTTGGTGGTGACGACGGCGGCCATGCCGATGACCTCGCCTTTCTTCAAAACACGGCCCATCGTCTTCGAATCGATGTCATCGTCGCCGAAATACGGCTCGGCGTGTTGCTCGATCGATTCGATGGATAGGCCAAGCTTCTCCGCCAAGGCCTCGTTGCTGTTCCAAACGTAGCTAGGCACGACCTCTTCGGTCGGATGGCCGAAGGTCTTCTCGAATTCCTTAGCCGATAGGCCGACGCCATGGGCTTTAGCGAGGGCTAAGCCATATTCCTCGACGTTATAGGAAACGGCGCCTTCGATGCGATTGATCTTATGGCAACTGCTTGCGGCTAATGCCACCATATTGACCCAGAAGACGTCTTCCATGCCGCTCCCGACGATCGTGCAGCCGTTCTTTTTGGCGGTGACATCTAGGATGTTAGACAAATAGGAATTGGTGGTGCGGGAATAGGTCATCTCCTCGCATGTGGTAATGACGTTGATGCCGCGGGTAAGGCATTTCATGAAATGGGGGAAGCAATCCTCCACCAAGCTAAAGAGGGTGACGATGGCGACGTCGGGATCGCAGTTATCGAGGACCTCGTCGGCATTGGCGCTGATTTTAACGCCGAGCTTTTGCGTTAGCCCCGCCACTTCTCCTAGGTCTAATCCGACGATGGCAGGGTTATTGTCGATGGCCCCGACGATTTCCGCTCCCTTATCGACGAGGTAGCGGACGATGTAGCGGCTCATCTTGCCGCATCCGTACTGGACGACTTTGATCTTCTGCATGTTACTTTCTCCTTTCATGCACCTTCAGTTTATCGGAAACGGATGAGAAAGCAATCGTTTCGGTAATGATTTACCGATTTATCGTTCCTTTTCTGATTGATGAATTGCAAAAAGGCGCGTATCGGCAATAATAATCTATGAAACGGAAGGCCCATCCATGATCTATAAGAAAATAAACCTGCAAGAGGAATTCCCTTGCCTCCATAAGCCGACTGCCTTAATCGCCTATTGCCCCGATAATTTCGAGGAATTCTCCTCCAATCGCAAAAGAAAGAGCCTGCTTCTTCTCCCTGGCGGCGCCTATCGCTATAACAGCGACCGCGAGGCCGAGCCCGTCGCTTTGCGTTTCCTAGGATACGACCTTAACGTCTTCTTGCTCGAATATAACGACGCCCCCTTCGAGCCGCCCTACCCCTTTATCGAGGGCTTTGCGGCCATCGCTTATCTAAGAAGGCACGCCGAGGAATACCACGTCGATAGCGAGCATATCGCCGCCATCGGCTTCTCGGCGGGCGGCCATTTCGCCTCTTCGTTAGGGGCTTTTTATGAGAAAGAGCCCTATGCCAAGACGCTTGGGTCATCGCCTTCCGAGATTAAGCCCAATGGCCTGATCTTATGTTACCCCGTCATCAGCATGGATGACGATCTGACGGAGAGAAACACCGCTGCTAGGCTTCTGGAGAAGGCTCCCGAAAAGAAGGAGGAATATTCTATCGAAAAGCAAATCACCCCTTCCTTCCCGCCCTCCTTCATCTGGACGACCGGCGACGATATGGCCGTAAGCTCCCTTAATTCGATCCTGCTGGCGGCCGCTTTAAGACGGAACGGCGTTCGTTTCGAATTCCATCACTTCCCCTTTGGGGAGCATGGCGGCTCCTTGGCTGAGCCCTATGTCTATATGGATAATTACAACCCGAAGGCGATCAAAGACATCTCCTATTGCAAAGATTGGTTCCCCTTGGCTATGCGCTTCATCAAAGAAGTCCTTTAGCTATGGTCATAGTCGTCATAATCGTCATCGTCCATATATTCGCGGTCGGAGCAATTGTCGGGATTATCCCAGTCGTAGATGTCGTTCTTTTTCTTAGGGGGCGCGGGCTTTTTGCTCGTCTCGTTTCGTCCGAAGAGAATATCAAAGAGCGAAAGGTTGTTATCAAAGCCGCAAAAGGGGCAGACCAAAGAAAAGAAATCGATGAATTCCTTGCCGCATTTCCTGCATTTCATAATCGCTTACCTCATTAATATTATCCTCGAATAAAGGAAAAACGGCACGTCTTTCTTACTACGTAACGGTTTGTTATGAAACGCCTTCCTTCTTGTTGCTTCCGATTGCTGCCTAGGCAAACCTATAAGCTTTAAGCTAAGTCGTTTCCTTATAAGAAGAAGGAAAGAGCCGCGAAGGCGGCCACCGCCATAAAAAGCGGAATCCCCCTTAAGAAGGAATCGATATGCTCCCGTGGGTTTTGATAGGGCTCTTTGCTAGGTAAGAAAGAGAAACGGATCCGTTTGCTCCTCCGCCACCAAAGCAAATCGATGACAAGGAGGTCGAAGAGCCCTAGCCCCTCACCGAAGGCTAGGAAATACAGGAAAGAGGATAGATAGCTATCGAAGGGCGAAAGATAGCTTAACATCACGCCCAAGGAGAAGAATAACGCCGCGAAAACCAAAAAATTGCTTAGAAGGACGATATGAAGCGGTTGCTTCTTCGGGGCGTTTTCGATTTTCTTTCGCACCAGCTCTTGCACTTCCTTCGGATAGCTTCTTAATCCCCTAAGGTTTTTCTTATCGTCCCCCGTCCCTAAAAAGCAAATCCCCCAATAAAGGAGATAAAAGGCGGGCAAAAGCAACCACTTCCACATATCATTCCCCCATATTCCTGATTTTCCTGACGTTACGGTTCATCAAGTGACGGCCGAGATGGCGGAAGAGGAAAGCCTTAAAGAGGGACATCCTTTGATGATGCTCCTTAAGCAATTCGTCAGGCGCATCATAGACGCCGAAATCGTCGACGATGCCCTCGCTTTGGATGAAGGTGTCGTTATGGTCGAAGTCGATAGGAGGGCATTGGAAATCCTTTGTGGCCACGCCATAACCGCAAAAGGGGCCATTGCAGTCAGCGAATTTGCTTTGGAGTTTCCTTAAGTAGGCCATATCGAGGATAAAGCCCTCTAGCCGGTACCACCTCTCCTCGAAATAAACTTCAACGTAGCTATGGAAGACCTTGGGAGGGGCGCTTCGATAGACGAAGCCCGTCATCGCGCCTTTTTGAAGCCTTTTATCGATATTGAAGCCATGGATGCGGCAAGGAAGGGAGCAAGCGCGTAATAACGCCATAAAGAGGATCCCCTTGGTGTTGCACTGCCCATATCCATCGCTTAGCACCTTTGAAGCAGGCATTTTATCATCCACGTTATAACCGAAAAGGATCTCATCGCGGACGTAATCGTAGATGGCCTTCAAACGCTCAAATGGCGGTAAGGATAGCCATCCTTTGTTAGCAATAAGTCCATGAATATTACGGTTAGAGAAATCTAACAACGACGTTTCTTGCAAATATCTATCTAGCGTTATTGCCATGTCTTCGCTCCTCTTTTGATGGAGTTAGACAACTATAACACCGCTTCATCAAAACAAAAAGGGACGATATGATTGCCCAAGCGAAAACCCTTATGAAAGAGGCGCCGTTTAAAGAAAACCCCTACTTCTTGGAATTCCAAACCAAGGCCGAGAGGATATCGCCGCGCGCGACGATGCGGCGGTAAAAATCCGTCGTCACCTTCTGCCCAGCATCATAGTATCCGACGATACGACGACCAAAATCATAACCGACTTTGTCGCCATTGGATTTGGTTTCGATATAGCCGACGATGAGGCCGCTATATTCGCGAATCGTTTCTTCCATGTTTCTTCTCCTTGAGGTTATTGTAAAGCCATTCGACGGCCATAGAAAGTCTTACATTCTTAGGCCGGGCGTCATTCTTTCGGGGCTTCTTCCTTTTTGGGCGTTGAAGGACTTATCACTTCTGCCGTCGTTTCATTGATAGCATCTATCTTCATCGCCTTAGCCACTTTCCTCCTCTTAACGATAACGGGGATCATAACGACGCCATAAAGAAGAGAAATGAAAGCGAGCCCTAAGATAAGCGCATAGGCCGTCAAACGACTCATTAGTCGGGCATTGCCGCCGTTATAATGCTCAGAGTAATCGAAAAGGAAGACCGTTCCAACGGCTATTATGACGATCAAAGAAACGATTATTTCGATGATGGCTCCCATGATGGTTTTGATTTCTTTGGCGTTTTTGTTTCGCTTCATTGTTCCATCATTGTAGGTCTTTTGTTATCCGTTCGGAACTGTTTCGGTGGCGGACAATAACGAAAACTAGTTTTTAGATCGCTTAACTCAAAAGCATAGTTGCCCCAGACGAATGTCAAGAGTTGGTCGGAAATCGACTATTATTCGTATGTTCAAACCAAACGTAAAAGCGATAAATTCTCGCAATTTCCAAGTCAATAAATTACATCTCGGAGGACCGCTATCGTTGTGGGCCACACGACTTATTGGCACCCTCCGCAATTGAAAAGCATCCCGTAAGAGCTTCCCCTCCTCATCCTTGCAAGAAGAGCCTATAATCACAGCCGTTTATAGCATATGGATATCATTGTCTCCGTCCTCACCAACCAAGGCTTCCTAGGCGCCATCATCGCCTCCATCGTCTTCATCGTCATCGGCTTTCTCTTGCGTAAGTTCTCGATTGTTAACGAGCATGGCCGCGACATCCTAGACGCCGTCGTGATGAAAGTGGCCATCCCCTGCATGGCTTTTTGCGCTTTCATGACGGATTTCGATCAAGGGCAGCTTTTGACGAACCTTCTTGTCTTAGCCATCGATATAGCCTTCTATGTCCTATTTCTGATATTAGGGAACCTCATATTCTGGCGTTTCGGGAAGAAAAAAAGGAAGATTTACGCCATCTTGATGGCCATCGGCCAACTCACCTTCTTCTCGATGCCGATCCTAGCGGCCAGCTATGGGGCCGAATCGGGGGTGCTTATCCCCGCTTCGATGATGTCGATCGCCTTCCGCCTCTTCACTTACCTATATTCCTATATGACCATCAGCGATGAGGGTATAACGAAGGAAAACTTCGGTCATACCATGAAAAACGTCTTCCTTAATCCCATCATGATCTGCATGTTCCTAGGCCTTCTTATCTGGGTCAGTCAAAATTATTTATGGCAAGTGGAGGTCGATGGGGCCTCTTATGGCTTCCTTCGCATCGATAAGACCTTACCCGCTCTTTATAAGGTCTTCCAATTCGGCAATAACATGGCCACCCCTTTATGCATGCTCACCATCGGCGTGACCCTCGGCGAGGCGAAATTCCTCGACACCATCGAAAACGGCTTGGCTTGGATCATCGCCTTCTTGCGTACTTTCATCGTCCCTTTATGCATCTTAGGCATTTGCTTATTGCTCCAACTAACGGACGCCATCCATTTCAATGAGATTCAATTGGCCGCTTTGGTGATCGGCAACGCCGCCCCCGTCGGCGCCGTCGTCGGCGTCTATTGCGTCAACGCCAATAAAGAAGCCTATATCGCCTCCGATTCGATCTTGCTATCGACCATTCTGTCATTGATTGGGATACCCCTTTTCTTCGTGCTGATCAAACTGATTATCTCTTTATAACTGCCATCAAAACAACCAACGCAAAAAGGTATCGCGTTATATCCTGTCACTAATTTAAAACGAGCTCTTAAGAGAACTGTTGACCTTCCAATAACCCGTTTTCCGTGAGCCGATTCTCTCAATGGCGCCGCAGCCTTTTAGGAATTTGATATTCTTATCGATTGCCGTGTCGCTCATCCCCATCAAAATGGACAGCTGGATTTTGGTTATCTCCGGATTGTGCCTCATCTCAGACAATATCTTAGTGCGTGTGTCATTGAATTCTTCCTTCGATGATTTGGCGTTCTTAGAGATTCTTTTGCTTCGATTAAAAGGAATGGTGACGACAATGGAATTCTCGCGGAACTCGAAAGCGTTCTTCGAATAGACCTCGACGATCTTCGGAACGCCCCTGCCCGACTTGTCGCTGATCCTTAGTTGCGCGAAAATCTCCGACAATTTGTCGTTTACCGGAACCGACTCCCCCAAATAAAACCCTTCGATTGTTTGGGCAGGGGCTATATTGCCCCGCGACAATATTTCCATGCGGTTAGAGAAGACGGATATCATCGGCTCATTGCCGTCGACCCATTTGTTGTGCAAAACCGCATTGACGATAGCCTCGTTATAAGCCTTTTGATCAAAAAGCGGCGTCTCTTTTCGCTCTTCTTTCCTATCGCTTTCGTCGGCTTGGATGATGTTCAGCACATCGCCATAATCCAAGAGGTTCTTCAAAGAATAAAGAAGGCAGTCGAAGCCGAATTCCTTAATCGCATATAAATTCGAGCCCTTGGTCTCGCCTTCGAATATAGAGAGCCTTAGTGGCAAATGAGAATCGTCGGAAAGCAATTGCGCCTGAATGTTGTAATCCCCTTCATCAGTCAATAATCCCAGATTCTTTTTGAAAGTCTCTTTTCTAAGCGTTATGCCCTTCGAGCCGTAATACATGAATAGCTTCTCAAAAGTCAGATCTTGGTAAATCGATTTCGTGTTCAAAATCGTCGGATACCCTTCGTCTAGCACTTTGAACAAGCGCTTCTCCAATTTAGGGTTGTCCTTGAGGCTCACTTTGGCGGAGCCGATACGGATGTAGCGTTCGCCGCTAAAGGAAGTCGGCACATCGGAGGCCGCTTCTACGACGAGGATAACCACACGTTTGTCATCGATTTTTCCTTCTACGAATTCCAATTTGACTTTGGGACTTAGATTCCTATTCAAATAATTCTGATATGGCTCTCTTTTATAATCCTGGTATTGATCGAAATCGGTATCGGTAAGCTCATGCGTCTCGTCATCCACTCCCCAAACGAAATAACCTTCCTTTTTGCCGACCAACGCGCAGGAATTGGAAATCGCGCTTACGTATTCGCCAAGTTGGGCGGGTTCAAACCAACGGTACTTGAA
>CAVKTU010000034.1:0-11082 GCA_963659395.1 Holdemanella sp.
CCAACGCTTCTCTTCACATCAATTCCACCTTCATCGCCGCTTTGGACGAGGATACCTCTTCCGGAAATAAAGGCTTGACCTTCACTTTCGAGAGGGATGCCTCCGAGGATAAATGGATGGAATTGCGTATCGGAGATTTCAAACAGCATGTTTTCGATTACATGAGCGCTTTGAATAGCGCAGTCTCTGCTGTCCCCGGCACAATTACCGATGATAACAAGGCCGCGGCCCTCTCCGCGTATAAGAACTATGCCTCCGTTTATCCAACTGCCTCTTCCTTGATGACGGCTTACGAAAAAGCCAACTACAGCGAGCCAACGAATATCGCTTCCGCCAAAACGTCTTTGGCGGGCGAAACGACCGAACTTCTTTCCATTCCTTCTAGCGGCGATGGTTGGAATACCGCTCATTCGCTCGGCATCTATAGCGACGCCAGTTTTGGTGTAAGCTATAGCAACAGCTTTGATGTCAATTGGATTAACATCGATTTGCAAAATGGGGGATATAAGGAAACGAAGACGTTCTATGTCGACCTCCCCAAAATCAATTATTCCGCTTATAGCAGCGTGACCTTCAAGATTTTCTCAGGATCATGCTACGTCTCGTCCACCAGCATCAAAGCCGACGGAAAAGATTGGGTTAGTAGCGCCGATTGCCCCAATCAGGAATGGGCTTTCATCGTTACGATTTCTACCGCAGAAGGGAAAACCACTATAGCCGCTACGAATAAGCTCGGCACTTCCGTGAGCGGTTCCGTGGAACTAAGCGAGGATGTCGCTAAGGGCATCAAAGCCCTTCGCTTCGAAAGAACTCGCGTAGTCACGGACGCTTCCGCCCAAGTTGGATACGATGGTTTCGGTTTCTCTTCCTTAGTCGCTACCATTTGATTCTTTGTTCCTATAACGGCAGATAACGTCGTTTGTCCATGGGCCAAGCAATGTCTTGGCCCATGGTTTTTATAAATGATATAAAATTAACCGTGGCCATGATCGAAATCAAAAACCTCACCGTGACTTACCCCGCCAAAAAAGGAATGGAATATGTCTGTCTTGATTCCCTGAATGCTCATTTTAATAACGGCGAAAGCAATGTGATATTGGGGGAGTCTGGTTCAGGCAAGAGCACCCTTTTGAAAGCAATCGCCGGCATCTTGCCTTATGAGGGCGAGATTCTCTTTAATGGTGTACCCTCTTCGAAACTATCGGCGAAAGAGAAGAACATCGCCTATCTCGATCAGGAGATAACGCTATACCCCAATCGCTCTATCTTTGATAATCTAGCTTTGCCTCTCCGTATCCTTCGCCTATCCGCCGACGAAATGAGGAAGAAGGTTTTTAAGATGGCCAAGGAACTTGGTATCGCGGCCACTTTATCGCGTTTGCCTAGGCAAATATCCATCGGTCAGCAGCAAAGGGCTTGCTTAGGCAAAGCCTTAATAAAAGAACCATCGCTTTTGCTTTTAGATGAGCCTTTTTCGAATCTTGATGAGAAAAGAAGGGGGCAAGAAAGGGAATTATTGAAGGGCATTATCGAAGAAAGGGGATTGACCGTGATCATCGCCACGCATTTGCAAGAAGACGTCCTTTCCTTAGGCGATGAGGTGTTTTTGCTAGAGGAAGGCAAGATTGTCGCCTCGTTAAGGAAAGAAGAACTGCATCTCTCCACCCACCCTTTGATCAGGGCGATGATGGCAAGCCATATTAACGAGGAGAAAGATGGCTAAGCGAAAGAAGGCGCCTAAGGTTTTAGAAGATTTCTCTTTCTCTGGCCTCCCGAGTAGCAGAAGAAGGCAATTTTTCGATTGCCTTAAGAATCGTTGGGGTTTGTTTTTGGAGGCCGGCGCGATCTTCGCTTTCTTCTCTTTATTGCTCGTGGGGCTTATCTACGCGCAAGACATCGTCTTCCATAACATAAGTAGCAACGCCTCATTAGCAGAGGCCGATAAGAATGGCCAACTCTCTTCGATGTCGCTTACTTTCGCTTCCCTCTTTGGTGTTCTTATCATCCTTTTCGTTTTGCCTTTGGGAGGTATCCTAAGAATTTATCGGAGCCTTATATTCGATGAAGGCGTTTTCTTCTTATCCGATTACCGCAAGGGCTTCCGCGAGACGTGGAAATTGACTTTGTTGCTTGGCCTTTTATTAGGCGGTGGCTATTTTGCCTGCTCCTTTTATAAAAGCCTTATTTCCATGGAATTATTATCATACGCCCCCTACGGGATCTTGCTCTTTCTCGTTTTGCCTTGGGCTTTCACCACTTTGTCATATGGAAGTATCTATTCCTCGTCTTTTATGGTGACGCTTCAAAACGGCTTCGTTTTGACCACCAAATCCTTCTTCAAAGCCCTTTGTTTCTCCTTTCTTCTCGTTTTGCCATTGCTATTTCTTTTCATTCCGTCGACGGTTTTCCGATACGTCGCTTTGATTCTTTGCTTTTTGCTATATTACCCGATTGTCCTTTTTGCGTTTTATCTAATGGATATCGCGTGTTTCGACGAAACGATCAACGCCCATCTCGATAATGGCTTATATCACAAAGGATTATGCGACGGCGGATGGTTCGATGAAGAATAAAGCCCTTCCCTCTTACGCCAATTAAGGCTTTTTGCGTTTCCCGCAAACAAAGATCATAAGCATTCAAAAAGCGATAAAAACAAGTGACGATAATTTTCCTCTTGCGTTAATCTAGTTTTGAATACTAATATATCTCGTGTCGATAAACTATTAGACTGAACCGTCCTACAAGGAGGCACCGACATGAGCATCAAGATATACACCGACGCAGGCAGCAACCTCTTCCAGAAAATCCTCGAGAAGCGGGGCTCTTCAATCACCGTCCTTCCGATGTCATTATTCATCGATGAGAAGGAATACGTATGCTATCAAGACGATATCGACGTCGAAACGATGTCTAAGGAATTCTACACGAAGATGCGGGAAGGGTTAAAGCCGCGCACCTCCTTAGTGACGCCGGGGCTATTCCAAGCCAAGGTCAAAGAAGAGATCGCCGCTGGTAACGCAGTCATCTATGTCACTCTTTCAAGTGGCATTTCCGGCACCTTCCAAAGCGCGTCCCTTATCGCCAAGGAAACCAATGAGGAGATGGGCAAGGAAGCGGTGCGTATCATCGACTCGAGGACCGCGGGATTCGGGGAGGGGATGATCGCCATTGAGGCGGAACGCTTATCGCGCGAAGGCCTTTCCTTAGAGGAAGCCACTAAGAAAACCGAGGAATATCGCGACACCGTGCGGAGCGAATTCACCGTCGATAGCATCAAATATTTGGCCAATACGGGACGCGTTTCCAATTTCACCGCCATGATGGCCGATGTCCTGATGATCAAACCTTTGCTATATGGCAGCGACGAAGGGAAAATCGTCGTCACTTCCAAAGTCCACGGTCGGAAGAACGCCCTAAAGAAGCTAGAAGAGCAGGTGTTAGAGAATATCACCCATAAAGACGAATTGGTCTATATCGCCCATTGCGATGCCTTAAAGGAAGCCGAGGCCATGAAGGAAAACCTCCTTCAAGCGGGTTTAAGCAATATCGAGATCTATTATTACGACCTTATCACGGGGGCCCACGTGGGCCCAGGGACGATCGCCGTTTTCTATCGCGGTAAGAATCGCACGATCGAGAAGAAATCGATTGTTTCCTATCTTTTGGGCCGTGGCGATAAGAAAAACCAATGATTTTCTCGCCTCTATGACGAGCAAGAAGCCTTTGCGTTAGTTGCTAAAGCAGCGATATAATCACTTAATGATTGATTTGCACGTTCATTTAGATGGCTCACTTACCAGAGAGGAAGTGGTGGCGTTAGCCGCCCTCTCGGGTTTGGATACCGAGGAAGCCAAAAGGGCTCCTTTAAGCGTTGATTCTTCTTGCGCTTCTCTAAACGAATATATCGCCTGTTGCGATTATCCATTAGAAGTCATGCAAACCGCTGAATGCATCCAAAAGGCGGTCTATATGCTTCTTTCCCGCCTGTGTCATAGCGGTCTCCTATATGCCGAAATCCGTTTCGCTCCGCAACTCCATACGCGGATGGGCCTAAGCCAATATGAAGTGGTGAGGGCCGCCATCATGGGCCTCAATCAAGTCAAAGAAGAATATTCCTTCCCCGCGCAGCTTATCCTTTGCATCATGCGGGGGAGCGATAACGAAAAGGCCAATTTCGAGACGGTCGAAGTGGCTCGCCGTTATTACAAGAAGGGCGTATGCGCCTTGGATTTAGCGGGCGCCGAAGCCGTTTACCGGACGATTGCTTTCGCTCCCGTTTTCCAAAAAGCCAATGAATACGCCTTGCCTTTCACCATCCACGCCGGGGAAGTCGGCGGCCCCGAATCGGTCTGGGAAGCCATTAGGATGGGCGCTAAGCGCATCGGACACGGCGTTAGGGCCGTTAGTGATCCCTTATTGATGTCTTTCCTAGCGGGAAGCGGCATCTCTTTTGAATTATGCCCTACTAGCGAAGTCGATACGCACGCCATTTCTTCTTATGAGGCCTTGCCGATAAGGAAATTCATGGATAAGGGGATCCTCTTTAATATCAACACCGACGATATGACCATTTCCAACATCACTTTGGAGAAGGAATTCGCCAAACTCCAAAAGGCCTTCCGTTTTTCGGACGAAACGCTTAAAGGGTTCTATCTTAACGCCGTCGAAATGGCCTTCTTAGAGAGCGATCAAAAGGATTTCCTTAAGGAAGAGATCGAGCGGCGTTACGAAAAGATAGAAGGCTAAAGGAGCTTCGTTAGGGTATAGCCCGCTTTCGCGACGACTTCCTTGGCTGCCTTTAAATCAAAGGGTGAGGCTAGGAAGCTGACTTTCTTGTTCGCAAGATCAACGCTTACTTCCTTATATCCTGCGCCTTCTAGCGCTTCTTTGACGTGCTTGGCGCACATCTCGCACATCATCCCCTCGACTTCAACAGTGATCTTTTCCATTTTCTTTCCCTCCTTGGTATGGATGTTCTTTTGCTTAATGGCATGCATATGACTACGCTCCAAAGAATAAAGGTTGATTCTTAAGGCGTTAAGGACGACGGAAACGCTCGATAGGCTCATGGCAGCCGCGCCCATCCAAGGCTTAAGGGAAGCTAGCCCCAAAGAGGAATAGGCCCCGGCGGCGATGGGGATCATCACCAGATTATAGAAGAAGGCCCAAAAGAGGTTTTCCTTGATGTTACGGATGCTTAGACGCGATAAGCGGATGGCTTTTAGCACATCCATAAGGCTATTATGGGTGAGGATGATGTCGGCGCTTTCGATGGCGATGTCGGTGCCGTTACCGACGGCGATTCCAATGTCCGCTTTCGTTAGGGCGGGGGCGTCGTTAATGCCATCGCCCACCATGATGACCCCGTCTTTGTTTCTAAGCTCCTCGATAGCGAGAACCTTATCGGCGGGTAGAAGGCCGGCTTTGAATTCTTCGATTCCGACTTCCGAGGCGATTTTCTTGGCCGTTTCCAAGTTATCGCCGGTCAGCATCACGGGCGTGTAGCCCTCTTTCCGAAGGGAAATGACGGTTTCCTTGGCGTCTTCTTTTAGGGTGTCGGAAATCGCAATAACCCCGCAAAAAGTCCCTCCTTTAGCAAAATAGAGAGGGGTTTTGCCTTCTTTCGATAAAGAAAGAGAAGCAGATTTAAAACGCGCTGGGATGGGCGCGATAGCGTTAATGAAATCGTAATTGCCGCCTCTAGATGCCTCGCCATCGACTATGGCCTCCACTCCCTTTCCGAAGGTCGCCACGAAAGAGGAAGAAAGGGGGATTACTATGTTTCTATCTTTTGCTTCGTTTACCACGGCTTTGGCCAAGGGGTGCTCGCTATTGGCTTCGATGGCGCTAGCTATAAGAAGCAAATCGTCTTCGCTATGGCCATCGTTAGGCAAGATGTCGACGACGCTCATGAGGCCTTTGGTCAAGGTCCCAGTCTTATCGAAGACGACATAACGGCATTTGGACGTTTCTTCTAGCGCCTCGGCGTTTTTAAAGAGCAATCCCTCCTTCGCCCCTTTGCCTGAGGCAACCATCACGGCGACAGGGGTGGCTAACCCTAAAGCGCATGGGCAAGAGATCACTAAGACCGATATCCCTCTTTCTAAGGCGTAGCCAAAAGTCCCGTCGTAATGCGATAGCGAGGAGACGAAATGGCCGCCGAAAAATAACCAGCTTAGAAAGACGATAAGGGAGATAAGAATGATGAAAGGGACGAAAAGGCCGGCCACCTTGTCGGCCATAACGGCGATCTTCGGCTTGGAAACGGAGGCTTCCTCGACCAATTTGACGATCTTATGGAGAGTCGTCCCTTCGCCGACTTCGGTGGCTTCCATCTTCAGCAAGCCATCTTTGTTGATGGTGCCGCTATAAAGGGAAGAGCCTTTTTTCTTAGCGACGGGCATCGCCTCGCCCGTGAGGGCGCTTTCGTCGACATGCGATTCGCCTTCTAGCACGATGCCATCGACCGCTAGGCCTTCGCCAGGGCGCACGATAATGACATCGCCCTTACGAACGCTTTCGGCCAATACGCGGCTTTCCTTATCGTCTTTCCAAAGGCTTACTTCCTTAGGAGCCAGATTAAGCAAGGAGGCGATGGCTTTGCTCGTTTTCCCCTTGGAGAAGGATTCTAGGGTTTTCCCTAGCAAAACGAAGGTGGGGACCATGCCGGCGCTTTCGAAGGAGAGGTTCATCGCCAGATGCATCAAATGCTCATAATTTCCTTCGTAGGCGGAAGCGTTCATCAAAAAGAGGATGGCTAAGCTATAGACGAAGGATACCCCCGATCCCAAAGCGACGAGGCTATCCATGTTGGGGGAGAGATGAAAGAGGGCGCGAAACCCCGAGAAAAAGAAACGCAGATTGATGACGATAATGAGGCTAGCTAGAAGGAGTTCGATTAGCGCCAAATCCAGAAGGTTGCCGCTTAGATATCCTAAAGGCCAGGAAAGCATGCTTCCCATACCTAGATAAAACAAAGGCAAAAGAATTATCGACGAAGGTATTAAACGTAGTAGCAGTTCCTTTGTTTCTTTCTTGTTGCCGTAAAGATCGTCCTCGTTAGAGGCTTTTCGCTCGCCTTTAGCGTTGTTTGATTTGGCATTATAGCCAGCTTTTGCAACGGCTTTTTCGATTTTTTCGGCGGAAGCGGGCTCTTTATAGCTTACTTCCATGGAATTGGTTAATAGGCTCACGGAAGCCTCGAGGACGCCGGGGACGCTTTTGGCGGCTTTCTCCACATGGGCGGCGCAAGAGGCGCAGCTCATCCCCTCGACGAGGAATTTCTCTTTGCTTATTTGGCTCATTTTAGTTTTTCCATCAAGGCGATCGTTTCTTCGATGATCTTTTCGTCCCCCGCCAATAATTCGTCTTTGACGCAGGTCTTCATATGCGTCTTCAAAACGATGGAAGCCACTTTTTTCAAGGCTTCCTCGGCCGCGGAGATTTGGATAAGGATATCGCCGCAATAACGGTCTTCATCGATCATCCTTTTGATGCCGCCAAGTTGTCCTAAAAGGCGGTTAAGGCGTTTCTCCAAATCTTTTTTCTCTTCCTCTGAGCGCGGCTTCTTTTTGTGTGACTCATCATTTATGCAGTAACAACCACCCATGATTCTGACCTCGTTTATAATATACCCCCATAGGGTATCTATAAGTCAAGTGAAAAGAAGCGTTTTAGATTAAAGAAAGAGCGAGGTTTCAAATAATCGCTTTAATGGTTTTATCGAGGTAATCGCCGACGTATTCTTCGATCTTCCCTTCATCGATCAAAGAAGTCAAGGAAGGGTCGATAGGGAGCTCATCGAGGATGGAAACGCCCATTTCGGCGGCGATTTTCTCTTTATCTCCTTGTCCGAATGGATGGATTTTCTTGCCGCAATCGGGGCAAATGACGTAGGACATATTCTCTACGAGCCCATAGACACGGATGTTCATTTCCTTAGCCATCGTCACCGATTTTTTGACGACATCCCCGACTAAATCCTGCGGGGAACTGACGAAAACGGCGCCGTCGACGGGGATCTGCTGGAAGACGGTCAGAGGGATGTCGCCAGTTCCTGGCGGCATGTCGATCAACAGGAAATCGACTTCCCCATAAACGCACATTGTATACATTTGCGAGACGAGATTGGAAACGAGGCTGCCTCGCCAGATGATCGGGGCAGAGGGGTCTTCCAAAAGGTTATTGGCGCTAAGCAAACGTATTCCTCTTTTGGTCTCGGCAGGGAAGATGCCGTTATTATCGCCATAGGCTTGATAGCCGTTTTGGCCGAAGGCCTTCGGAATCGAAGGGCCGGTGACATCGGCGTCTAAAATCGCCACTTTCTTGCCTTTATTCAGCAAAGAGACGGCCAATAGGGAGGTGACGAGGGATTTGCCCACCCCGCCTTTGCCGCTCATGATGGCGATCGTTTTGCCAATATGGGTGTCGGGGTGGGGGTGAAGTTTTTCGATTGCTTTGCGCGATGGGCAATCGCCCACTCCGCAAGAGTCACATGAATGCGTGCATTTCTCTTCGCTCATAATTTTGCCTCCCAGTGCTTATTAACGAAGGCCGTTATCCGACCAAATGTAGTCGGCGTATGCAGGGACGTCCACGAAGGGGTTACGCCCATAGCCTTCTTGATATAGATAATCGTTGATCTGCATCTCCATTTTCGTCACGGGGTATTCGCGATTCCAAGCTAACAAGGTGCTAAGCTTGCCCATGGTGTGGTTATTTTGATCGTCGCTATCCGAATTAATGAGTTCCAAAGGCTCATTGCCTTTACTGCTGCCGCCTTGGCCGCAAGTGCCATAATACGCCGTCGCGGCGTATAGGATGACCCTCGACGCTTCGCCTCTCGCTCCTTCATAGCCGCAGGAAGCGGGATCCCAAGAGGAGCCGCTTAGGCCATAGAAGGAATTGCCGCGGCTAGTATTTTCCTTCGTTAAGGTCGGGCGGATGATGAAAGGGTCGACGCCGGGACCGCTTTTGCCACACCCTCTTGAATTGGGCCAGGTGTGTTCGCGGTTGCATGAGCCGACGGTGGTGATAGTGGAGCCAGAAGAACCGCTATCGGGGGCGCTATGATAAAAAGGGACGAAAGTGGAGGAATTTTTATTTGGATAGGCGGCTGCTTTCGCGCCGATGGATAAGCAATCGGTATAACTGGCCGTTTTGGTCTTATAGCCTTTGATGATCTTTTGAAGGTTCGCGCGGAATTCGTTGCCTAATTTACTAAAATCCAATCCCTTCCAATAATCGCTAGGAGAGGGAGTGGGCAAAGACGAATCGCTATTAGAGGAATCCTTTTTTTCGACGTATGCCGGGGCATAGAAAGAAACGATGGCCGATTCTTTATATGATTCATTGGCTCCGCAAAAGGAGGAATTGTAATATTCGAGATAGACCTTATCCTCGCTATGGCAGCGGAAGGAGCCGTTTATTTCTTCGATATTAAACGATGTCGGCTCGTTTTTTAGCCCCAAATTAGCGTGTTCTTTGCCCGAGGAATCGGTGACGTAACCCGCCCATAAATAGGTTCCTTTCCCTTCTAAGGAGATGCTGATCGTATCATCCGACAGGAAGGAGAGACTTAAGAAGCACGCCGAAGCGTTCCAATCTAAAATCGACGAATCGTTAGCGATGGCGTTTAAGGATACGGCTTCGTGATACCATTCCTTTTCGGACTTAGGCGTACCTGTGTAGCCATAGAAGGCAGAGCCGCTAGAAGCGACCATAATGACCTTCTTGGCGCTCTTTAAAGAAGATAGGCCCTCTATCTTCTTATAACAATTGTCCTCTTTCGCTTCGCTCGAAGAAAAAGACGAAGAGCTCTCTTTCGAAGACAAAGAATCCTGCTTGGAAGAGGAGTCCTCAATGGCGCAAGAGGCCAAGATCGTGACGGCGGAGAGAAGAAGGAGGTGTTTTCCGGAATTCATTTTTTTTAGCCAAATGACTATAGCACGGTGACGAAGTAATAAGGTAGGAAAAGAATTCCGTATCCGTGGTTGTCCTAAGCCTTCAAGCTTCCTTGTTTTCGTCGGTTTATATCGGCGCTAAATGACGTTAAGCTGATCAAGAAGAATTTAAACGTCTTCTAATTACATTTTTTCGTTTTCGACGAAATAACGGTATACCGCCGCCGTCCATCCCATCATCGGCATGGTTTCATATTCGCTTGTGACGGCTACCTCGCCCGTCAAAGCGTCGTATTTTTCCCATAATTTGCCAGTCTTATCGAATATCTTTCTGACGACGTTCACGTATTTGCTGGCAATCCGTTTTGCCTCCTCATCCAAGCCGATTCTCTTTAACGCCATGTAAGATAGGCAAGTGGCGGCCGGCCACATGCAAGGATAATCCCATTGGTAGAAGCAAGTGTCCACGCGCTTCTCGCAAACGGAAAGGCCATAAGGTAGTTCCAAGCGGTTTAGCGCCTTGATGGCGCCTTCTTTATCATCAGAAACCCCGAAAGCGTAAGGATAAAGCGACGCGGCCGATAAAATCAGGGAATGCCCACCCGTTTCCATGTTGTAATCGAGATAGATGCCCTCCTTCGTTAGATAATATTTGTTCATCAGCGTTCGCCGGCGTTCGGCGTTGTGGTCGAAATTCTTCGCCTCCTCATCCCTACCTAATATCCTAAGGATCTTGGCGGTTATTCTTTCCATGTCATAGAGGATGGAATCCAAATCGAGGTGCGAGAATTTGTGCGCGTCGATTTTGCTTTCTTTCGTTTTGAAGCGCATGTTGAAATCAAGTCCGCTTTCGGCAATAGCCATGATGTCTTTGCCGATGCGGATTCGGCCTTCTTCATCTTCGGCCTCCTCAAGGACTCTAGCGTGGTGCCAGTTATAGTTATTTAGAATCTCTTGTTTGCTCCCGTGGGTGCCATAGGAATTGAGGCCAAGGACGTTTTTGCGCTTGGTTTCCCAAAAATCGTATTCTTTGAGTATGGTGCCAATATAGTCGCCAAGAATGGATTGATCCTTGGTCTTTTCGTAATACTCATACACCATTTTGGTAAAAAAAGGCGGTTGAGAACGATCCAAGATATAATTGGCGTTTGGCATGAAACCGAGGGTATTGATGAATTGG
>CAVKTU010000035.1:0-10932 GCA_963659395.1 Holdemanella sp.
TCTAAATGGCGGCGAAAAAGATTTCAATCGAAATGCTTTCAATATGGATGTAAGAAAATGAATGAAAAGAGTTTCTTCTTTTTCAAAAAATCATAAATATACGGAAACAAGCCTCTTTTTAAGCCCAAAAGAATGGTGTATTGGCCTTGTCAATGCCCTTTCGAAACGTTTTGATACACTGTATATAGAAAGACATATAATCCCGATTACAAAGCGATTTTACAAAAAATACATTTTTCCCTTGAATTAAAAATTTGAGTAAAAGTTTCATGAGATGCCAGAAGAATGATTCATTTTGTGTAAAAATGCGAAAACGGATAATAAAATCGCTGACTAATTATATTTTAACCTAATATTGCCAACCGGTATTTTCATGCCGTTTTCAATACGCTGCGTTTGATAGCGTTCTTTTCGGCCATTGTTCTTTTAAGGATATTTACATTTCCTCTTTTAACCTTCGATTTTTGTGTCTATTATTGTTGTTGCTTTGGAGGACTCATTAGTTATGGGCAATAAAGAAGAAAAGAAAGCCAAGCGCAAAGAGAAGCGTGATGGCTTATGGCAAGAATTTAAGAAATTCATCAGCCGCGGCAGTGTCATCGACATGTCCGTTGGTGTCATCATGGGCTCTGCCTTTGGCGCCATCGTTACCGCATTCACAAACATCTTACTTAGCGTTTGCACTTGGGGGGTTCCAGGAGGCTTAAAAGGGTTGGTAACCGTTTTGCCGGCGCTTAATGAAACACAGAAAGGTGTTGAGGGAATCGGGCAGACATTCACAGACATCACGGAAGCAACCATAAAATATGCTGCCACTCAAGGGGCAACCATCACAGCAGATTCGACTACGTTCCCCACATATCAAGCGCTTTTAAAAGGGCTCTATACCTTGCATGGTAGCACATGGACGTATAATATGTCTGCCGTTATCGATTGGGGCACTTGTATTAACGCTATTATCTCTTTCGTTGTTATCGCTCTAACGCTCTTCGTTATCGTTAAGGCGTATAACTGGAGCTATCAAAAGAGAGAAGAGCTCAAGAAGAAGATGGAAGAGGAATATTACGAAAAGCATCCCGAAGAGAAACCGGTTCCTCCTGAACCCGGCAAACCAGCTGTGACGGAACTTGATGTGCTCAACCAAATTCGTGACGAATTAAGAGTGATGAACGCGCAAAAAGGCGCCGATCAAAAAACGGAATAAAGTACGCTAAAAACACAAAAAGCCTGCGATTTGCAGGTTTTTTTGTGCATTTACCGCGAATATTTTA
Source organism: Holdemanella sp. (assembly GCA_963659395.1). Taxonomy (GTDB): domain Bacteria; phylum Bacillota_I; class Bacilli_A; order RFN20; family CAG-826; genus UBA4951. The sequence continues at coordinate 1,272 of CAVKTU010000035.1, forward strand.
AAGCGAATGCGTAAAAGGGATATTCGATAAATTTCTTTTCGCTTATCTGCTTTTGACTGATTCTGATTGGCGAAATATCTTTGATTTTGGAAGAAATGTTTTCTAGCGATTTAGCTTGTAAGTTATTGCCAGATTTAACTTCAACTGCCATGCACGAGCCGTTTTCTTGGTAAACGAAATCTATCTCATATTGCCCATCGCTATAGTAGAAGATGTTTTCGTCATCGTCCCAATATTTGATGAGGATATCGCAAATGGCGTTCTCATAAACCCCTCCTATTGATATAGATGAAGCATAGTCGCCCTCTTGTTGGCTAAGGATGTCATCACTGATTTTTTGATCGAATTGGGTTAACAAGACGCCGGTGTCGAAGCAAAAAAGCTTAAAGCTCTCATCGTTCGTGTAATCGTTTAGGTTTATAGACAAACGCTTAGTCTGCGTGACGTCATAGACAAGGCCCGCCGTTTTAAGCCATAGGATGTTATCTAAATACATCCTTTCTCTGCCGCCTTGGGCGATGCGACGATATACGAACTTCTTGTTTTGCTGCCTTAATTGAGTGGGGATGCTATCAAAGACCGCTTTGTTTTTGATGGCCATCGTGAGGGAATAGGAATCTCCGGCATGTAATTTGGCGAAGGCGGATAAATGTTTATTCATTTCCGAAGAATAATCGGAATATAAGTCTTTCAACACCGTTCTAGCTTCCTTTAACGAACGGTTTTTGACAAAGGTGTCGATAGGTTTAGGCAATGAACCTACGATGATGTATTTATGGAATAGGTCCAATAATGTTTCGTGTGTAGCGTTATCGAAAGGTTCGTGAGATTCTATGGATGATTTCAATCGCTTTGTATATGTTTCGGCATAGCCGTTGGCCCATAAAAATTCCTCGAAATCCAACCCATAGAGATTCTCTTGATGGACATATCCAGTCGGGAAGGAGGCTTGGCCATCCAAGTTCATGAAAGCGAAGCCAAGATACGAGCCCGAAGCATAAACGTCGTATTTGTCCCGCTCTAAGGCGAAGAACTTTAAAGCGGTCATGGCAGTGGGGCATTCTTGTATTTCATCCAAGAAAATCGCTATTTTTCCCGAAGTTAGATCAAGGTGCTGGTATTCGATGTTATTGGCGATTCTTTGAATTATCAGTTGCGGCAGTAGCGATTTGCTTTGCTGGTTGTCTAAGGAAAGGAAGAATTCCTTGGCTTCGGGTTGCCTTAGAAAATCGATATAAACGATCTGTGACGGCTGATAGTGCGATGCTAAGAATTCCTTGACGGCGTATGTTTTGCCTACTTGTCTGGCTCCTTTTAATAAGAAAGCCTTGGTATCCTTTGAGGCGAAGAATTTTTCTAAATCAGCGGATATTTTTCTTCTCATATTGGCCTTTCTGATATAACCTTGCCACATTTTTGTGTTATGGTCAACGAACCTTGCCACATTTTTGTGTCATGGTTGTATATTTACGGCAACAAAAGAGGTCGCCTAAAGCGGTTCAAAGTAACTTTCCTAATCGATCGATATCTTGGAAACGATTTCTTTGGCGTATTCGGCGGCGACGTTTATACCGCTTACTTTTTCAATGCCGGCGATGAACGCATTGCTATTGACTTCGCATAAAACGGGTTCGCCTTCGGGGCCAGATAATAAATCAACCCCACAATAATCTAAGTGTAAGATGCGGGCGGCTTTCTCTGCCATTTCGATATAGTCGGCTCTAAGATTTGCCTTTTCGCCTTTGCCCTTTTGGGCGATGTTGCTTCGCCAATCGTGGTCGTTAACGCGCTTCATGGCGGCGCAAACCCTCTCGCCCACGACGATGGCACGATAATCGAAGCCATAGCTAGAAGAGACGAATTCTTGATAAAGGTGGGGGATTTGCAGATGATTTTTCTCAAATTCGATTAATTCATCTAAGTTTTGAATGAGAAAAACGTTTTTTCCTAAGCTGCCGAAATTCTCCTTGGCGACCAAAGGGAAGGGGAGGATATCGGTTACCGACTTGAGGAAGAAGGTAGGGAGCGAGGTGCCATAATTGAGCGGCGCGGCGATGGTTTTAGGCATCTTGATTCCCGCGCTTGCCAAAGAGATGTGCGTAAGCATCTTATCGTCGCAAAGCCTAATCGATCTCGCCGAATTGAATAACCGGCATCCGCATCTCTCCAAAAGAGAAGAGAAATATTGATCTTTATCTAAATAAAGAACGAAATCATAATTTCCCAGGTTATTTACGACCTCACCATTTTCCTTAATATATATAAGGGATCCGTCGTTGGTCTTTTTTTCTAGCGACACTCCATATCGAGATAGCTCTTCCGCCATTCTCTGATAGAAATGCTCGGGCCCGTTAGTAACGGGTGCGATATTAAGAAAGCAAAGGCCGCGTTTCATCGGCGCCCATTATATATCATTCGTTTGCCTATATGCTTAAGACATAATTGTGGTAGAATTATGTCATGTCTAAAATTCAACCAATCACTTGTTTGCGGGACACCGCGAAATTAGAGAAGGACCTTCGGGACAACGATGGCGTCCTTCATATCACCAAAAACGGTTATAGCGATTTGGTGATACTTTCCCCAGAGGTGTATGAATCATTAACGAAAAACGTTACAAGTCCTTTTAAAGATCTTCATGATGGCCCCAAGATAGAAGCAAAAAACGAAGAGAAATTGCCTGAGCAATCTGATCCTTTCGGGTACGTGCGCGTGCGCTCCTCGAGCATTGAGGTCGAGATTTCTTGCGTCAGCGAGAATGCCAATGCGATCATCGCCGCCGTCGCTAAAGCCGAGCAAGATCGGGTGTATGTATTGGTCTTGCCCGAATTGTGCCTTACGGGATACACCTGTTCGGATTTGTTTTTGGATGATGCGTTGCTATCGAATGCCTGGTCGGCCATCCTTCGCATTTTAGAAGAAACAAAGGAAAGCAACGTTCTCTTCGCTTTCGGGGCGCCCATTAAGAAAGGCAATTCGTTATATAACACGGCGGTCGTGTGCTTTCATGGCGCGCTTCTTGGCATCGTCCCCAAAAAGCATATTCCTAATTATTCGGAATTTTATGAAGCTAGGCATTTTGCTTCTTGGCATTATGAAAACGATACATTAATGACCGAAGTAGGTGCGGTTCCCTTTGGTAATAAACTGCTTTTCCGCGACCGCAATTACGCTTCCCTTTCCGTTGGGGTGGAGATATGCGAGGATCTTTGGGCCCCCGATCCACCCTCGACGGAACTAGCCTTGCATGGCGCAACGTTATTGTTGAATCTTAGCGGTTCCAACGAGGTGGTAGGGAAAGCCAAATACCGCCATGACCTCGTGTCGATGAATAGCGCTAAGCTTTTCGCTGCCTACGCATATAGCGATGCGGGAGACGGGGAAAGCACCACCGATTTGGTTTTCGCCAGTCACAATATTATAGCAGAAAATGGCAAAATCCTTGCCGAATCCGCCTTATTTAAGATGGAAGCGGCCACTGCCGACATCGATCTTGAGCAGATTGTGGCGGAGCGGTTACGGATGAACACGTACGCCAGCAAAAACAAAGAAGGCTATGAAACGGTTTGGTTCTCCTTGCCGTTAGAGAAACCGCAGAAGATATTGAGGCGCTACAACCCTTTGCCTTTCTTGCCGCACCATGGCGAATTCGATGAGGAAAGGGTCAAAACGATTTTGACCATTCAAGCCAAAGGGTTGATTAAACGCTTGAAAACCGTGCGGCAAAAAAAGGTCATCGTCGGTCTTTCGGGCGGGCTCGATTCCACTTTGGCGCTTCTAGTCGCGGTGGAGGCTTTCGATTATTTAGGCTATGATCGCCACGGCGTCATCGCCATCACCTTGCCGGCTTTCGGGACTTCCAGCCGAACGCACGACAATGCCAAGTTATTGTCCGAGGAATTGGGCGTTTGCTTCCGTGAGATCAACATAAAGGATTCGTTATTGCAGCACTTCGTGGACATCGGTCACGATAAAGATAACCATAATGTCACATATGAGAACGCCCAAGCTAGAGAAAGGACGCAAGTCTTAATGGATTTGGCCAATGATGAGGGCGCTTTGATGCTAGGGACGGGCGATTTAAGCGAGCTTTGCTTGGGTTGGACGACTTATAACGGCGACCATATGTCGATGTACGGCATTAATGCGTCTATCCCCAAAACATTAGTCCGTTATCTATGCAAGGGATATGCCAAAATCCATCCCGAAGCCGCTCCGTCTTTGGAGGATATCATTGATACGCCGATTAGCCCAGAGCTGCTTCCGACTGACGCAAAAGGTGCCATCGAACAGCAAACGGAAAATATCGTCGGACCCTATGAAGTCATTGATTTCATCATCTATCATTTCATGCGTTACCGCTTTAGGCCTAAGAAAATCTTCTTCCTTTTGCTGGAGGCTTATGGGGAGAAATATAGCAAAGAGCAGCTAAAAGAATGGCTTTCTTCGTTTTATCGTCGCTTCTGGCGGAATCAATTCAAGCGTTCTTGTTTGCCCGATGGCGCTAAGGTGGGCACCGTCGCCATCTCCCCGCGAGGCGATTGGCGGATGCCTAGCGACGCCTCGGTGGACGATTATCTAAGGGAAATAGAGGAAGCGTGACCACGATAAGCGTTTTGGTGGTATGAAGAAAAGGAAGAATGGCATACAATCTAGTCATGAAAAAGAACAAAGAAACAACCAATGCCTACAATTCGCCAGCCTCTTTGGCGGTGGAGGCCAAAAACGTCGAGCGTGAAGAGGCACTGAAGAAAGAAAAAAGGAAAAAGAACAGGGGCTTGGAGGTCCTCCGCTTCGTGGTGGTCGGTATCTTATGCACTGTTTTGGATTTCTGTATTCAATTCGTTTTGATGAAATGGGCCTTCGCTTTCTTAATCGAGAAAGAGGGCTGGTGGGAATATCTTGCTTGGGGGTTAAGCGTGACGATCGCTTTCGTGATCTCCAATATCGTCAATTTCGTTTTCTCGAGGCTATGGGTTTATCAGAACGTCGATAAGAAAATCAATACAAAATCCTTCAAAACCTTCCTCGTTTATTTCGGTTTGGGCGCTGGGGGGTGGCTCATTGGCTTGGCGCTACAGGAATTAGGCGTTTTGATTTGCAATTCCTTCTTCCCCGATATGAAGCTGACCTACGATTTCACCAAAGTCAGCCTCTCTGAGCTATTCGAAACGAGCGCTTGGGCTTTCTGGGCTTTCTGCATCATCTTCGCTATCAAAACGCTGGTCACCATGTTTTATAACTACATGACTAGGAAACGCGTTATCTTCAAGGAGCCGAAAGACAAAGAAGAGCCGTTCTTGCCTTTATCTAGCGAGGAGCCGTTGGTGGTCACCGCCAAAGAAGAAGTGGAGAAGACGCCTAAATACGAAGGCCCGCATTTGATTACCCGTTCGTCTTTCATCGCCATTCTTCGCGAGGAAATCGACGCATTCTATGGTAAACCGCAACAAAAGGTTTACGTTTCCGACGCCAAGCGCTTGATTCATGAAGAATTAGAAGCCTTCGAACGCGAGCATTCGACCAAAAAGCAATAAATCTTTCCTTTTCGTAAGGAGCGACTATAGCGCATGAGAATCGGAATCTTAGGATCGGGGCCCGCCGCTTTATATAGCGCGCTGCTTATCAAAGAGAAGCATCCAGAATATCTCATCGACGTTTGGGAGAAAGAAGAGAAATGCGCTAAGAAATTACGGGCCACGGGCAATGGCCACGCCAATATCATGCCGGCGATAGATCGAAACCCGACCGCTTATAACGATCCTTCTTTCATGGCGTCTCTTTTAGATAGATACCCGTTATCGGCAAGAGAAGTAGCTTTTAGGAAAATGGGCGTCGTTATTACCAAAAAAGAAGGGCAGGGGTATTATCCGGCTTCGTATAACGCCAGCCAATTCGCTTCTTATTTATTGGATGTCGCTTTAAGCAAAGGGGTCGCCTTGCATGATTTAACGCGCGTCTATGATTACCTCCAAAGGGAAGGGAGATATTTCTTCATCACTCCCAAAGGGGACAAAGGTCCTTATGATCTTCTTCTTTTAGCGCCAGGCGCCTTAAGCGGCAAGAATTTAGGGAGCGATGGAGTGTTCGCTAAAGTTTTGAAAGGGCACGGTTATCAGTTCGAGCCCTTTCGTCCCGGCTTAACGCCGATTCGTTTAGAGGATAATGATCTTAAAGGCCTTGCGGGGGTTCGGCACGACGCTTTGCTATCGGTTTATGACGATGGCGAGAAAATTTTCTCAGAACGAGGGGAGATCCTTTATAAGGATGATGGTCTTTCTGGCATCGTGACGATGAACGCTTCCAGCGTCATTGCTCGTAGAAAGAAAAAAGAACAGATTAACATCCAAATTGACTTATTCCCCGATTATTCATTAGAAATGCTTATTAAGGAAATGAATGGCATTTATGACATCGCCACCTTCTTCTTCCTCGATGCGTTTTTGCCCCATTCCTTGGCGGTGCATGTTATAACGCGAGCCAAGAGGATGAAAGACGTGATGTATGTTCCCGCTTTGGCCGCGACCATGAAGGGATTACGATACGCTTATAAGGAAAATTATGGCTTTCCCTTTTCGCAAGTTAGCGTTGGCGGCCTTTTGACCGATCAAATTTCTTCCTCATTCGAATCGAAAATCGAAAAATCCGTGTATTTCGCGGGTGAAATTATCAATATAGACGGCGTATGCGGCGGATATAATTTGCTTTTCGATTTATTAAACGCCATGGCTATCGCCGATTCGTTATGAAGTATTTGCTTTCTAACGTCAAAGTGCCTCTTGGCGCTCGCGACGATTTAAGATACATCATCGCCCATAAGATCGGCTTGCCGCAAAAATCCTTTGCTTATGAGATTTATCGCCGCTCCTTAGACGTTAGGCGCCATGAAGGCTGTTGGGTGTATCGCGTGCTGATCGACGCCCCCGAGCCATTAAGAAATCGCGATGTCGTTCCCTTCTTGCCTATGGAACCAATCATTATTCCCGAAAGACATCTATCGTTCCGTCCTGTGGTGGTTGGGTTAGGGCCCAGCGGTTTGTTCGCCTCTTTGATTTTGGCAAGGTCCGGCAATCCGCCGATCATCTTAGAAAGAGGAAAGGACGTCGATAGGCGCAAAGAGGATATTGAAGCGTTACGTAATAAAGCCCTGCTCAATAGCGAAAGCAACGTTTGTTATGGCGAGGGCGGGGCAGGGACCTTTAGCGATGGCAAACTCCATACTGGCGTTAGTAGCCTTTATGGCCGTTTCGTGTTGGAGGAGATGGTGAAGCACGGTGCTCCCAAAGATATCCTGATTGATTCTAATCCTCATATCGGCAGCGACCTTTTGCCATCCATGATGAAATCCTTTCGCGAGGAACTTCTTTCTTTGGGGACCGATATCCTCTTTTCATCCAAATTGACCGACCTAGAAATAGCTAAAGACGGATTGCTTCTTGAATATGCCGATGGCGATGGGGCCTCTCATTCTTTATCCACTAAAGCGTGCCTCCTTGCTTATGGGCATAGCCCTTTTGATACCGCTCAAATGTTGCAATCAAAAGGCTTATTGTTCGCGCCTAAAGATTTCTCGATAGGCGTTAGGATCGAATTCAAACAAGCGGATCTCGATCGCCTAAATTATCGTGAATTCTATGGCAAAACCCCCTTGCCAGCATCATCTTTCCGTTCGGTCAGTCATTTATCTAGCGGCCGTTCCGTCTATTCCTTTTGCATGTGCCCAGGAGGTGAGGTCGTCAATTCCTCTAGCGAGGAGGGCGGCATTGTCACCAATGGCATGAGTAAACGCGCTCGGAATTTAGAAAACGGGAACGCCGCTTTGCTTGTGAATCTATGCGTTGATGATTATTTCAAGGGCGATGCGCTAGACGGATATCGGTACCGCGAATTTTATGAGCGAAAAGCCTATCGCGACGATAAACCTTATTTCGCCCCGGCATCGCGTCTTGGGGATTTCTTAAAAGACCAAACGAGCGCTTCTTTTGGCGCGGTTACCCCAACTTACCGACCGGGTGTTTATTTTTCCTCCTTCGTTGATTGCTTGCCTCCCTTTGCCTTGTCCGCTTTAAAAGAGGGGATAAGTAGGCTAAGCGAATTCCAAGCTTTCTATCGTGACGCGGATGCGGTTCTAACGGGCGTCGAGACGCGCAGTTCCTCGCCGGTTAGAATCCCTAGGAATGAACATTTTGAGAGCAATATACATGGACTATTTCCTATCGGCGAAGGAGCTTCTTTTGCCGGTGGCATCACTTCTGCTTCTATCGACGGAGTCGCGGTCGCCATGAAGATTGTTAAGGAACTTTTTTAGGCTTGAAAACGAAGAATTTTGCCAGAGTCATTTTTTTATGAATTGACTATCTTTTCAAGATAGACTTAAATAGTGGGGCTGTGTTGGCCTTTTAGGCCATATGTTTGGAAAGGTTGATTTGTATGAAATATCAAAGCACATCGCGAATCTTAAGCTTCATCTTCCATACGCTGATTTTTTTGGCTTTCGGCGCATTGGGACTTTATTTCGGAGCGTTTGTCGTTCCTCAATTTTGTACCGCTGGCTATATTGAGTGGAGACAGTCTTTGTTTGATGCCCCGTATTTCTTGTATTTGGAGTTCGCCGTCATCGGCTTTACTTTCTTTGTTCTAAGCGGTTATGGCGTTTATCAAGCCTGGTGTGGCTTAAGCAAGCCCAATGACGACGAACCGGTCGTTAAGAGCCTTACGGTTTTTATCGTTGAGGGATGGATTTTTAGCTTAGCCCTTTTGCTTCATGGCATTTTGCTATTTGACGTGACCGCCAACGGCACCAATATGGCTTTCGCCGTTGTCATGGCTTTGATCTTCGCCATCTTGATGTTAATCGCCACCAACATTCCGATGGTTAAGCTTTATGATGGCAAGGATTCGAAGCAACTCGTTTCCTATTTGCTTGTGGGCGCTTCGATTTTCACTGGTTTCATGTTCTTAGAAACGGCGCTCGGCCTATTTTTGACCATCCCCCAAACCTATGCGGCTAAATTACCGACCGTTTACCTTTTGCTCACGATAGCGATTCCTAATGTATTGGCGTGCGCTTTGACGGGTGTGGCCGCTTGCTTTGCCAAGAAAGGCAAAAACCCCTTGGCCAGCTCGCTTACCGCCGGTGCATCCTTCGCTTTAGGTGCTGGCTTGATCATCTATGGCGCCTTGGATATGGTTTATTACGACAAGCCGGTTCATTTTAATTTTGTTGGTACGCCATTTAAAAACCATCCAAGTAATTTCGGTTATGGCTTCCCTGTGATGGCGATCGTCGTCGGCACGGCGTTATTGGCCGCTGCCGGATATTTGATTTGGAACGCCACCAAAGAAAAGAAAGTCGTTACGAAATAAGAAACGGTATTATCTCTATTGACCGCTTGCCCTTAGCGTTCCTGCTACGGGCATTTTCTTTATTATCTCTATAGTTCTAGGGTTTTCTTAGCAGAAGCAGTGGCTCCCCATTTATAAGGTTATTAGTTTCTACCTTATTATTATCCTTATATAAGAGCTCTTCTAGAGCGGTCACATAGCCTCAATTCATAATAATGTGTACCCCATGTCAAGGACAATTCGCAATCAGCATCCTTAATACGTAATCGTCGTCCGTATCCGTATCCGTTCACTCCGAAGGAGGGACCCCCATGGG
>CAVKTU010000036.1:0-903 GCA_963659395.1 Holdemanella sp.
CGGGTGTAGGATATATAGCGATAGAGATAGCCGATCCAAAACAATGTTGCTGGAGGATATTTGTTTTGGCCGTAACCGCATTCGTCGTATTCCTCTTGGATATCCCTTAGCCCCTCGCTGACGCTTAAAGAAAGAAGGGATGGGTCGTTATGATCGAGGGCTCCTAGCAACGATGAATAACGGAACCTTCTGATGAAAACGGGGGAGGAGCAATCCGTTTCGAAGGATTTCATGAAGAGCTTGCCTTGGTATTCGGCTAATAGCAAACCATTGTGATCAAAGAGCTTCATCGGAAGATCTCCTCGGTGTAGGGGCCATCACGGAATTCCCTTTTGGCCATTTTGAGTTTGGTATCGATTGCTAGCGCCCTTTCTTGGGCCTTCAGACGCCTATTTTCCCGTTCTGGCTTAGATAGGTAATATCGCTCGATAGGGACTAACCTATCGATCGCTCGAGAGGTTTTCAGAACGTATTGAAGCCCTAGATTCGACGCGGAGAGCGAATGCAAGGCTGCCAAAGAATTGATTTCTCCTTCGGCAAATTGGCTCATCGTGTAGAACATCTTGTTATCGGCGATGGGGGTGATAAGAAGATCGGCGCCCTTCGTTTCTTCGATGACGCGCTTTATTTTCTCGTGCTCTTTGTATTTATCGAGGCTGCCACGATAAAAGCAAACCGCCAGCATCCATTCCAAATTGCATTCGAAACGTTTGACCTTCAATCCTTTAGAGGAAAAGGAAAAGGAATAGACGGACGAGCCCTCTTTCTCATAGATGAAGGAGGAAGCCTGCGCGAAGCTTTCGCCTAAATAGAAGCCACCACCAAAATCGCAATTGCTTCTCGAGCCATCGGGTGTTATTAGCGAAAGGCCGCTTTTGGAGCCATGGAAAAGAACGGTCTCCC
>CAVKTU010000036.1:913-10907 GCA_963659395.1 Holdemanella sp.
GTCTCCCTTCCTTCTTTTAGAAGTTCCTCTTTGATTTCATTGAGACGAAACCGCTTCTGATAGACGTAGGAATAGAATTTCTCGTATACGTCGTCGCGGATTTTCCCTTCGTTTCGCAGCGCTTTTTCAATGGTGACGCGGGATATCATAGTCCTTTCCGAGAGTTCTAAAACATTGATGCTCATCGCCTTTAGGATGAAGGACACATCATCTTTAAAATGGTACTTTTGGTCTAATTCCATCATCGTTCCTATGGCCTGATTGCATTATATTCCTTAAACTTATTTGTTTAAGTTATACAAACAACTTTTGATAGGCTCGCGCTTTTTTGCCCTTGCTTAGCAAGAAACAATTAAAAAGCTCGCCGCTAAGAGATAAGATAATACTTGCGTTTAGCGCATGGCCCTAAGGGGGAAAGATATGTTCGCCAACAAGATGGACTTCAAACAGGAATTCGAGCGTCGCCTCAGCGAAAAATACGGCCGCAGCGTCGAAGATAGCCACATCACCGAGAAATACGACATTCTCGGGGAGATGGTCCGCGACTATGCCGGCTATTATTGGCGGGGATGCCGCGAGGATATTTATAAGACGGGCAAGAAGCAATGCCTTTATTTCTCGATGGAATTCTTAATCGGCCGCCTTTTGAAAAGCAATATGCAAAACCTTGGCATCTACAAGATGGCCAAGGACGGCTTGGCCGATTTCGGAATCGATATCGAGGAAATCGAGAAACTTGAGCCCGACGCTGGATTAGGCAATGGCGGCTTAGGAAGACTCGCCGCTTGCTTCCTAGATAGCGCCGCTTCCCTAGGATTGCCGATGCATGGCAACACCATCCGCTACGAATACGGCTTTTTCCGCCAGAAATTCGTGCGGGGGAGGCAAACCGAACTCCCCGATCAATGGCTTTCCAACGGTTTCGTCTTCGAAGTCCGTAAGCCCAAGCATGCCGTGGAAGTGCAATTCGGCGGCAATGCCGAAACCTATATCAAACCCAATGGCGAATACGCCCTTCGGACGGTCAACGCCACTTGCGTCCGCGCCGTCCCTTACGATGTGAGCGTGCCTGGCTACCGCAATGGGGTGGCCAACACTTTGCGCCTATGGAGCGCCGAGCCAAGCGAAAACAACCTCCCGAAGAACGTCTCCTTTGCCGATTATCTCTCCACCCTTAAGGAATTATCCTTTGGCTTATATCCCGACGATAGCACCGAGCATGGTCGCATTCTCCGCTTAAGGCAGCAATATTTCCTTGTGAGTGCCGGCCTCCAAAGCGTCCTCCGCGGCGAGATGCGCCGTTATAAGGACCTCCATTTCCTCCCAGAGCATTATGTCTTCCAGCTTAACGACACCCATCCGATTCTGGCCATCCCCGAACTCATGAGGCTGCTTATGGACGAATACGGTTATGGTTGGGACGAATCCTGGGCGATGGTGGAGAGGCTATTCGCCTACACCAACCACACCGTCATGCCCGAAGCCCTCGAGCGTTGGCCCGTCAATTACGTGCAGACCAACCTCCCACGCGTTTATATGATCATCGAGGAAATCAATCGCCGCTTTAACGCCATGCTGACGGAGAAGGGGGTAAGCGACGATAAGCGCTACGCCATGCAGATTATCAAAGACGGCCAGATCCATATGACCAATATGGCCATTTACGCCGCTTTCAGCGTCAATGGCGTCGCTAAGATTCATACGGAGATCCTAGAAACTAGCACCTTCAAGCATTTCTATGAGCTTTATCCCGCCAAATTCAATAACAAGACCAATGGCGTCACCCAACGCCGCTGGCTCATGTATAGCAACCCCAAGCTCGCCGATCTCATCACCAAGAAAATCGGCGATGAATGGGTAAGCGACATGGCGAAGATATCCGCCTTCCGCACTTATGACGAAGATAAGGCCGTGCAAGAGAAGATGCTTGCCATCAAGCACGAGAACAAAGTCAAATTCGCTTCTTTCGTGAAGGATAATTACGGCATCGAGATCGATCCCGAAGCCATCTACGATTCGCAAATCAAGCGCCTTCACGCCTATAAGAGGCAACTCCTAAATATCTTCCACATCATGTCCCTTTATCAACAACTAAAGAAGGATCCCGCCAATTTCAGGATGGCCAAGCATGTCTATATCTTCGGCGCCAAAGCGGCCCCGAGCTACGAATACGCCAAGCGCATCATCGAGCTCATCTTGGCGGTCGCCAAAGTCGTCAACGAAGACCCCGAAGCCGCGCCTTACATGAAGATCGTCTTCGTGGAGAATTATTCGGTCTCCCTTAGCGAGCTTATCGTCCCTGCCACTGACATCAGCGAGCAAATTAGCACCGCGGGCAAGGAAGCTAGCGGCACCAGCAACATGAAATTCATGATGAACGGCGCCTTGACGCTCGGGACGATGGATGGCGCCAATATCGAGATCGTCGACTTGGCGGGGAAGGAAAACGCCGTCATCTTCGGGATGAACAAAGAAGAAGTGGAGAAGGAATACGCCTCGGGGACCTATAACCCTTGGGATATTTACAATAACGACCCCGAAATCAAGGAAATCGTCGATTCCCTTTTCTTTGGCCCCTGGGCCGAGGAGCATAAAGACCGCTTCCGTCTGATTTTCGACGAGATCATGAACCATGGCGACCAATATTTCGTCCTTAAGGATTATCGCGCTTACAAAAAGGCGTGTGAGGAGATGGAAAGCTTCTATCTCGACCGCCCGCGCTTCGCCAAGGCCATGATCGATAACGTCGCCGGCAGCGGCTATTTCTCCAGCGACCGCACCATCGCCGAATATAACGCCGATATATGGCATTTGACCCCCTATGAGGTGGAAGACGATGATTAACGAATTCTCTTTCAAAGAGCTTTATGCCCTCCAAAAAGGGCTCGACGAGGATATCGCCAAGCGCCATGACGTCACTTACGAAAGCACTTTCGAGCGGCGCCTATTGGCCCTTTTCGTCGAACTCGGCGAATTCGCCAACGAAACCAGATGCTTCAAATTCTGGTCGCTAAAAGGCCCTTCCAGCAAAGAGAGGATCCTTGATGAATATGCCGACGCCCTCCATTTCCTTTTGTCGTTAGGGCTTGCCATCGGGATCGACGATTATAACCATCGTTTTCGGAAAAGCGAGATGAACTTAAGCAAAGCCATCTTGACGGTCTATGAGAAGGTTCTTTCCTTCGATGAGAACCGCGACCAAAGGCACTATGGGGAAGCCTTCGCCTCCTTCTTGGACCTCTTGCCTTTGATGGGATACGATTTCCTCGATATGGAGAAAGCCTACAAAGCCAAATTGGCCGTCAATTTCCTTCGCCAGGAGCAGAAATATTAAGGATGGCCTTTCTCGATAAGATAGTCACCGTCATCGAAAAAGGCGAGCGAGCGCTTACGAAGAAGCACTGGAAGGCCCTCGCTTTCGGATTGTTTTTCCTTTTGATCGTCTTCCTCCATTTCCTTTTCTGCTATAAGGGAGATGGCTTTTATGATGCCTCAGGAATCAAGGAATATGGCTTTCGTAGCCACCTAGCCATGTGGCTAGCGATCTCCTTATTCATCGTTGCCATTCTTTGCGTAGCGGGCATTTTCGCTACCTTGGCGCTTAAAAAGAAACTTTCCGTGAGGCGCCTAATTTATTTGTTTGTGGCAGTGGCGACGGCCGTCGCTTTGCTGCTCGGTGGCTTCCTTAATTTCAATAGCAACCGCTTCACCCATGATTTCTCCGTCTATGAGAGGGGCGGGCATTGGTCGATCATTTACGATATTTATTTAACGGGCAAGATCCCGGGCGTAAGCCTTGATAACCAATATTACCAAGTCAAATTCTATCATTACGTCGTCGCCATCTTCGCCCGTTTCTTCTCTTTCTTCATCCCAAGTTATAATGGTGTGGGGATTTCCATTTTCCAAGGCTCTTCCTTTCTTTCCCTTCATGACGCCCAAAGCCTTGAATGCATCCGTATCCTCGAAGCCTATTTGGGCTCTTTGAATTTTTACCTGCTGGCCGAGATCTTCTTGCTCCTATTCAAGAAGCAAGAGAAGGTGGCCGCCTACGCGACGGCCTTCGCCTTGATCGTGCCGGCCTTCTATTTCGTCATCTATTCGGGCAATAACGATCTCTTCGCCCTTTTCTTTTCCCTTTTGTCGTTGGTTATCGCTTTGTATTGGAAGGAAAAGAGAAGCTTCCTCGCCATCGTCTTATTGGCCTTCTCGATCGCCATGGGGATGGAAAGCAAGCTCAATAGCGGACTCCTTGCCCTCCCGATCGCCTATATTTTCCTTCTCGAGCTATATCGCCTATATGTCAAGAAAGAAGGGGAGAAGAAGGAGAGGTTGTTCTTCTGGTCGCAGATGTCCCTCTTCGCCGTTATTTGCATCCCCTTGGCCCTTGGCGGGCATATCTACCAATCCCTTAAATACGATGAGCCCTTCGGCTATGTCCTCGATCTGGAGCGGAACGGCCCCAATTACATGCATGTCGATAACGGATATTACGGCTTCTTTTTCCGTTTTCTGGCCTTCCCTTCCCCCGATTTGTTCTCCTCTTGCTATAACATCAGGGCTTATTTCCCCGTTTCGGGCGGCTCTAGCAACCAGTACGTCTGGGGGACGATCGATTACAATATTTGGACCGCTTTCATCAAAACGGCCCTTTGGGAGGAACATAACCCCTTTGGGATGTTCGGCACCTCGTCTTTCGACGTCTTCTTCATCTACACGGCCTATGTCCTAGCCGTCATCCTTTCCTGCCTCGTTTTCCTTTTCGCCATCTATTATCTTATTGCATACGTTTATCGCCTAATTAATAAGGAATGGAAGGCCGCGCCTACCTTTACGACCGTTTTCCTAGCTATCATCGCCATCTCGCAAATGCTCGCCTACGCCTATTTTTGCTATAAATACCAAGTCGGTTGCACGATGAACGCCCGTTACGCCCTTCCTCTTTTCCTTCCGTTCTCGGCCTTATTGGGGCGGGGGTTCAACGATATTTCCACTTTTACGAAAGAAAAGAAAGACGAAAGGAGAGGGCTCTTCGCCAAAAAGAAGGAATAGCCTTCCTCTCTTTCCCCCGATAGAGCTTTAAAACGATGACCAAAACCCTCTATTTATTCCTCTCTAACGCCCCCTTTTCCAAGAAAGGCTTCTCCGAATCCCTCTCTTCCTATGGCCTTCCTTTCCATCTCGTCTATCAAAGCGAGACCCGCGGCTATTTGGAAGCCCCTTCCCGTTTGGGGGTGCTTTTGGCTCCTTCCTTATATATGATCCATGACGATTTGGGGGTGAACATCACCTTATTAGAAGCCCCTAAAGCCTCGCCCTTATCGGACAAATTGCTTAACGAAGCCCTTTCTTATTTCCCCAATCAGGTCGTTTGCCTGACCGATTTGCTCATGAAGGAATTCAGCTTTGGCAATTTCTCCTCGATCCCCTTGCTAAAGAACGAATTCAAAGACGTTCCCCATGAATTGATGCTGACGGCGGGGGCGTATCTCCGCTCTAACCTTAACGCCTCTTTGACCGCCGAGATCCTTTATATCCATCGGAACACCTTCAATTATAGGTTGTCCGCTTTCATGGAGCAGACGGGGTTAGACATCCGCGAATATCATAACGCCTTGTTACTTGAATTCTATTTCCAATTTTGTTCTTGATTTTTTGCTATTGAAAAATCGTTGTTTATTGCAGGCTTTGACTCTGTTTAAACAGAGCCAATATTTGAAGAATTCTGGTGCCATATGCGTAGAGGGGCCGAAATGGTGTGGGAAGACGTGGACTTCGTCATATCATGCCAATAGCGAATTCCTAGTCGGTGACCCTGAGAACAATTTCTCCAATAGGGAGTTGGCCGCCATCAACCCTTCGTTAGTTTTAAACGGCTTAAGTCCGTGCATGATCGATGAGTGGCAGGAAGTGCCGTCCTTATGGGACGCAACGAGGGCGTTCGTCGATAAAAAAGGTGATTATGGGCTCATCATATTGACTGGATCTTCGACCCCCAAAACAAAAGGAATCATGCATTCGGGGGCAGGGAGGATAATAAGTGTCAGGATGAACACCATGTCGCTATACGAATCCGGCGATTTCTCGGGAGAGGTATCCTTATCCGATTTGGTAAATGGCGTTTTCGCCGACAAAATGGTGGAAGAGATGAACCTAGAACGGCTAGCTTATTTGGTCGTTCGCGGCGGTTGGCCCAAAAATATCGGCGCCTCCAATCCGGCAATCGTGCCAAAGTCCTACGTTCAAACGATTATCGATGGCAAATTGACCGACGAGAAAGGAAAAAGGTTCTCGCGAGAGAGGATCGAGGGCGTCTTGAAGTCGCTGGCGAGGAACGAACCGACCACCGTGAGCGTTTCGCGCATCGCAAAAGACATAACGGAAGTCGATGGAAAGGCGATATCCGCCGATACCGTCGAACGGTATATTGAAGAGATGGACAGGATGTTCTTGTTCAATAATCAAGCTCCCTTTGATCTTAACGTGAGATCGTCGCTACGGGTGAAAGGAGCTGTCAAAAGGCGTTTTTGTGGCCCTGCTTTAGCGTGCGCCATCTTGCATTTGAACGAAAAGAAATTGTTGAGCGATTTGAATACGTTCGGCTTTCTTTTCGAATCGCTGGTGGCCAGGGATCTAATGGTTTATGCCCAGAGCATTGGCGCTAAGCTCTACCATTATCGTAATTACAAAGGCGAAGAGATCGACGCCGTTATCGAATTAGATAGCGGAGAGTGGTGCGCCTTTGAAATCAAATTGGCTTCGATCAGGGAAAAAGAAGCCGCGGCTAATCTTGATAGGGTTTGCCGCAACATCGTCAAAAACGGTGGGAAAGCCCCGTTACTAAAAGCCGTTATCTGCGGGGTGGCTAAAGCGGCCTATAAACGCCCTGATGGCGTTTACGTAATTCCGATAACCGCCTTGAAGGATTAAGAATTACGACATAATTTCAGGAGATTACGTGTTCGGCCCTTTATTTTGATGGCAGCTTTTAAAAATGCGAGGCAGGCGCGGAACGTTTGTTTTTTCGACGTTCGGCGTTACAGCTTGACTTTTGCAGCAAGACAACCGCTTTAGGAACGATTTCTTTGGCGGTTAATTTCGCGACGGCGAATTTAGAAAACTTTGGGCGAGAGGGTGGGTTAGAGTAGGCCATATGTGTACTTAGATGGATGTGATCGCGGCTCTTGGGCAAGATGCAAAGTGATGTTGTACTTTGCGTTTTACTAGGGAATTCGGTAAAAAATACTTTGCGTTTTACTATGGGTTAGGCAAAAAAATACTTTGCGTTTTGTTGCCTTTCTTCTACAATAATCGCAGGAGAAAGATTAATGAATCTTAAAAGAAAGATATACAATAAGCTTGTGGAGTGGAAGAAGAATAATGGGAAATCCGCTTTGTTGATATCCGGGGCGAGACGGATTGGAAAATCGACCATCGCTAGAAAATTCGGCGAAGAGAACTATAAGTCGTTCGTGGTTATCGATTTTGCGAAGGCAAATAAAAGGACAAAAGATAATTTTGAAGAGAATTTAGGCAACCTCGATCTATTCTTTCAAAATATTTCCTTAGAATTCAACACCCCTTTGTTTCTAAGAGACTCTTTGATTATTTTCGATGAGGTGCAGAAATTTCCCCGGGCCAGAGAAGCGATCAAGTATTTGGTTGAAGACGGTCGATATGACTTTATTGAAACGGGTTCTTTGATTTCGATAAGAGAAAACGTCGAGAACATTATTATCCCGTCTGAGGAAGACGAAATTAAGATGTATCCTTTGGATTTCGAAGAATTTTTATGGGCCAATAAGGAAGAGCTGCTTATAAGCTACATTAAGGATTGTTGCAAGAAGAAAGCAAAATTGGCCGATCAATATCACAAAAAAGCCATGCGCTTATTCAAAGAATATATGTTGGTGGGCGGCATGCCTCAAAGTATAGTCGCTTATCTTGAGAACAACAGGGATTTCAATAAGGCGGATGAGGCGAAGAGGCTCATATTGAAGATTTATAAGGAAGACATCGCCAAGGCCAATGGCAAATATAAAATGAAAGTGAGTTCCTTATTTGAGAACATTCCAGGATACCTTTCAACCCACGAAAAGAACGTTGTTTTAGGCAAAATAAAAAAGAATTCGACCTTCGATGCGTATAGCGAAGCGCTATTTTGGCTAGAAGATTCCATGATTTGCAATAATTGCTATAAGTGCACAGACCCGAACGTTGGGTTTTCTATGAATAAAGACGAATCGCGGGTGAAGTGCTATATGGGAGACACTGGGCTATTGGTAAGTCACGCCTTTAATGAAAACGAATTGGTTAGCAATCATCTGTACAAAGACATAATCAACGGCAAACTGTCCGTTAATAAAGGTATGTTGTATGAAAATCTGATTGCTCAGATGATTGTTTCGACCGGACGGAAGTTATTCTTTTATTCCGAATATTCGAAAGAGAAAAAAAGAAATGACATAGAAATCGATTTCATGATTTCCAATGACCTCAAAACGAAGCTTAGAGTTTTTCCCGTCGAAGTTAAATCGTCGAAGAATTATACAATGGTTTCCTATGATAAATTCAAAGAGAAATTCAAAGAAAGGATCTCTTGCGGCTACGTCGTTCATCCTAAGCAATTTCTTTTTAACGGCCGGGAATATTTTGTTCCGCCATATATGTTTTTCTTTTTGATCAGCGAGACGGAATGACGTTTTTATAGACGTAGTGGAAATTTTGGTGGGCCTGACTATAAGCCGATGCGGCTTCTTTGTGTTTTAACCACGAAATACTCCGACGAAATACCACGAAATACTCCGACGAAATACCACGAAACACTCCGACAAAATTCATTATTCGACTTGTTATCGTTTTGAATAAAATGTAGAATAAGTTTAGATTGGAGCGAAGATTATGGGCGAATACAAGAAAAGAATCGTGGATAAAATTCTCAATGAAACAATGAAGGTCTTTAATGCCGTCAACGTAGTCGGCCCAAAAGGATGTGGCAAGACGACTACTTGCAAGCAAAGAGCGAAGACGATCATCGAGTTTCAAGATGAGGACAAAAGAAGTGGTTTATTGGATATCGCAAATATATCACCGAGCCTGCTTTTAAAAAACGAGAAGCCCATCCTCTTTGACGAATGGCAAGACGCACCGAAGATATGGGGCGCGATCCGTAAAAACTGTGACGACAATCCAGGGGCTGTGGGCTCTTACTATTTGACGGGCTCTTCAGCCAAGAAAGTGTCGACCCCCCATACCGGGACGCTTCGCATATCCATGGTGAAGATGGGGCCTATGTCTCTCTATGAGCTTGGGCTCTCAAATGGCGAGGTGAGCTTGGCCGATCTTTTTGCCAATCCCGAATCGTTTCGTGGTTGCAAATCCGATTTGGGTTTCGAAGACATCATCAACGCCATTTGCGTTGGCGGTTGGCCAAGGGCCTTGCTTCCTATAGCCACCAAAAACAAACTGAGGATAGCTAAAGACCTTTATCGGCAGACTTATACCGAGGATATTTCGCATATCGATGGAAGGAAAAGAAACCCTGAGTGCGCCCAGGCCATTCTTCGTTCCTACGCTCGAAACATTTGCACGTTGGCGGACATCAAAAAGATTTACGCCGATGTCAGTGCGAGTTATCCGCTTTCCGAAAGCACCTTCTACGACTACCTAAACGCGTTGGAAGAACTTTTCGTGATTGAGGATATCGAGGCTTGGTCCCCGGCAATTCGAAGTCGATCGAATATCCGAAGCGGGAAAAAGAGGAATCTCATCGATCCTTCTATCGCCGTTGCGGCCTTAGGGCTATCTCCGGAATATTTCAATACCGATTTCAAAACGCTTGGTTTTCTGTTTGAGTCGCTCTGTTTGCGCGATCTGAAAATTTATTCCTCACGGTTTGACGGATACGTTAGTTATTATCATGATCGTTACGGATTGGAAGCCGACTGTGTCTTGCATTTGAATGACGGAAGATTTGCGCTGATCGAATTCAAAC
>CAVKTU010000037.1:0-10879 GCA_963659395.1 Holdemanella sp.
AAATATTCGATTTTAGCAATGAGCGCATTCGCTCTATTGGCATAAGTAGAAGTCACTTCATATTCCAAATCAACCATGCCGTATTTATCGACAATATGCCAAAGCAAAGTGCGTTCTTTCCTATCATGAAAGGCACCCGTCTTCGATGACTTCGTGAAAAATACCGGCGGCAAGAGGGAGGTCCTTCCCTCTAGCCAAATCAGATTCTCATTATAATTCTCAGGATCAACCGACTGGTTCTCGGTTAAATTGAATGCGAAATGTTTGCCTTCTTCGTCTTGTCCCATGAAAGTAAGCCAATCGTAATGGGCGCTATGCGGATAATAGCCTCGATGGTCGTCAATAATAGCTGTAGACGTCTCATTCAATTCATATCGAACCCCGTCGATAACGATATGGCCCTCCGCCTTAAAGAAAACCTTCTCCGTTACCAAAGGGCGATTGTCATCGAAGGGAATAGAAACGTTTGATGGCAAAGATAAAGAAGAAAGGGAGAAATCGTATTCTATGCGATGTCTTTTGCTTTGGTGCCAGCCGTTAATATGGGCTTTACCGCGCTCAAAGTGATTTGTGAACGTTAAAGCGCTGATCCCGGTTTTCGCGCCGGTAATCGAGCCGCGAAGCAAATTAGGAGCAATAATAACGTTTTTAGCGGATGTTATGGTCGATAGATCTAACGTTTCGTTGCTTTCCTCTAGATAAACCACGTCGAAATCAACGCCAAATAAGCCCATGTCGCATACGCCCGCCACCAAATAGCCGCCAGGAAAATGAACCTCCACCGCTTCCCATAAGGTCAATCGGAGGCGCTTCATGAAATCAGGTGCAGCCGTGGGCTTTTTGCAATCAAGGATATTAAGCACCTCGAATTCCTTATCAAAGGTGCCAAAACGGGCTTGGCCGCCTATAACCACCTCGCGAGGAGTTGGCACGCTTCTCCTCGTCTTCGAGATGAACGACGAATAATCGCGAGCATCCATCTTCGAACTCCTTTTGCTAAAGATAGTCTATGGCAATATGGGAAAAGGGGCAAGGAAGCAGCATAAGCAAAACGATTCCTAAAATGGAAATGACTTTTTATAGTCAGTTCACCGCCGTTGCTTATTCAATTAAAAGAATCAATGCCATAAAATAATGCCGTGGATTCGCAACTATCCTTCTTAGAACAAACTAATGAGCCGCTAGCGGAACGCCTTCGCCCCAAAACGCTCGACGACTTCGTTGGGCAAAAGCACCTCGTTGGCGAAGGGATGATTTTAAGGCGCCTCATCGAGAGCGACCAAATCCCCTCGATGATCTTCTGGGGGCCGCCAGGGGTGGGAAAAACGACTTTAGCCAGCATCATCGCCGCCCAAACGAAAGCGGAATTCATCACCTTCAGCGCCGTCACGAGCGGCATCAAAGAAATCAAAAACGTGATGGAACAAGCCGATAAGAACCGTATCTTCGGAACTAAAACGATTCTTTTCGTCGATGAGATCCACCGCTTCAACAAGGCGCAGCAAGACGCCTTCCTTCCTTACGTTGAGAAAGGGAGCATCATCTTAATCGGCGCCACCACGGAAAACCCCTCCTTCGAAATCAATAACGCGTTGCTTAGCCGTTGCAAGGTCTTCGTCTTAAAAGCGTTAGCGATTGATGACATCAAATCCTTATTGAAACGGGCGATAGACTCCGAACTTGGTTTTAAAAACGAACACGTTTTGATTGATGACGATTGTCTTGAACTGATCGCCAATTTCTCTAATGGCGATGCCAGGAACGCCCTCAACACTTTAGAGATGGCGGTGCTCAATAGTTGCAAAAAAGATGACAAAACCCCTATCGATTCCTCTTTGATCGAGCAAGTTACGAGCAAAAAGTCCTTGCTATATGACCGTAATGGCGAGGAGCATTATAACATCATCAGCGCCCTCCATAAGTCGATGCGCAATAGCGACCCCGATGCCGCCGTTTATTGGCTGGCCCGCATGCTTGAAGCGGGCGAAGATCCTTTATATGTGGCAAGGCGCGTGGTTAGGTTTGCCTCTGAGGATGTTGGCCTAGCTGATCCAAAAGCCTTACAAGTAGCCGTGGCCGCCTATGAAGCATGCCATGATATCGGCATGCCCGAATGCTCCGTATGCCTAACCGAAGCCGTCATCTATATGGCGATGTCCCCTAAAAGCAACGCTATGGAAGTGGCCTATAACACCGCTAAAGAAGATGCACTTAAACAACTAAACGATCCTGTGCCGATGAATATTAGAAACGCCCCAACCAAGTTGATGAAGGAACTTGGATACGGCAAAGGATACATATACGCGCACGATACTAAAGAAAAGATGGCGGCCATGGAATGCCTGCCCGAAAATTTGAAGGGGAAATGCTATTATTCTCCCACCGATGAGGGCCTCGAAAGCAAATATAAGGCGAGGCTACAAGAAATAAAGAATTGGAAGGAATCACACGCTTCTTCCGCTTCAAACGCCAAAAAATAAACGAAAAACAATAGCAAAAAGCAAGACCGCTTCTTTTTGACGTGGAGAAAGCGCTTTCGTGATTTTAACTCATACTTAACATAGTTTTAGTTTTTTGCGATATCAGTGATTTTCTATGGAATTTTAAAGATGCTTGATTGCGTTGTTTAGATTTTGTCAATCATCTTTACATTTAGTGTTTTGTTCCGATATTCTCGCATGGTGTTTTTATCAAACAGAAAAAATAATTCTTGACATGCTCCCCTCCTCCTATAAATTAGGCTTACATCAGCGGCATTCTTCCTGAGGCCCTGATCAATTAGAAGGAGGTTTCTTTATGAAACGCAAAACACTTCTCGTTTTGGGCTTAGGAGCATTAATGACCATGACGAGCTGCCAAGGTGGCGGCGGAAACGGCGACACCTACACTTACCGCTCCTATGTGAGCGGTACACCAACCAACTGGAACCCACACACATGGGAAGATTCCGGCGCCGATGAAGTCACAGCTTATAGTGAAATTGGCTTTGTTGACTTCACCTATGATCCCGATGTGGAAGGCGGCTATAAGGTCGTCTACGAGATGGCAACTGCCATCACCGACGTCACCGAAAACGCAACCATCGTCGATTCTGATTTTAAAAACAAATGGGGAATCGAAGAAGGTGATGAAGGACGCGTTTGGAAGATTGATCTCAATAAGGACGCGAAATTCGCCAGCGGCAAGGTTATCAACGCCCAAACCTACGTTGATTCCATGGAATTATTGCTCAATTCCAAATACAAAAACTACCGCGCCAATAGCTACTATGATAGCGACACTTCTATCGTGCACGCGTTCAATTACTACAATGCCGGTGCTAAAGGTTTAACCAACCTCACACAAATTCCAGACTGGGGCGTTACAGTTGGCGATACCGTTTACGTGGATTTCAAAAACTCACCTATTTTTAGTCAAGCCTTTGGGTGCACTTATGAAGACATGCTGCCTGATAGTGACAGCGGTTATTATGGAGCATATGGCTCATATCTAACTAATTCAAAAGGCGAATATCTTCTTACGAAATATCCTGATCTTATCGAATTAACCGAGGAAATTGCGGCAGATCTCGTTGACGTTTCCTTATGGAAGGCGCTAGGCTGCTCCGATGCAGCAGGTCAGGCATATTGCTGCTCTGCTAATGTCGAATTCGACGACATCTCCTTTAGCGACGTTGGCTTGTATGCCCTTGATGATTACACGCTGATTTATATCACCGAATTAGAAGTCAGCGAATTCAACTTCAACGTTGCTTCCACTTCTCTCTGGTTGGTCAACCCGGAAAAGTACAAAGCGTTGACCACTGAAACGGGCGGTATCAAAACCAGTTCTTACGGCACTGATGCCGCTGGCGCCGACGGCTACGATTCCTTTGGGCCCTATAAGCTTACGAGCTTTGAGAAAGACAAACAATTCAAATTCACCAGGAATGAGAATTGGTATGGTTGGACCGATGGCAAGCACGTTGGCCAATATCAAACAACCGATATCGTCGTTGACGTTTACAAAGAGCATTCTTCCGCTCGTCTTGCTTTCGAACAAGGAAAGCTTGATGGCCTCAGCCTTGAGCAAAGCGATCTCACGGACTATGGCTATAGCGACTATCTCCGTTATGTCGACCAAACCTACACGATGCGTTTAGTCTTTGACAGCAACGTCGAGGATCTTAAGAAACTCGAAACCGAAGCGGGCGATGGCAAAAACAAACAGATCTTATCCGAATACGATTTCCGTAAAGCCATCTCTTTGTCCATTGACAGAACTCGGTTCAATGCTGAGGGAACCGCCGGCAACAAACCAGCATATGCCTTGTTGAATTCCTTGTATTACTATGACGTTGAGAACGATCCTTCTAGCGTCTACCGTAATACCGACGAAGCCAAGAAAGCCATTGTTGACCTCTATGGCATCGAATACGGCGAAGATAAGACGTACAAAACGCTTGACGAAGCCTATGCGGCCGTTACTGGTTACGACGTCAATGCCGCCAAAGAGCTCTTCGAGAGCGCTTATGAAAAGGCTATTGCCGCCAGCACTTATACCGACGGACAAGAAATCAAGCTTAACATCGGCTATTACGATGCCACCACGGCGACTAACACCACCCAAACCAACCTTTTGAATGAATTTGTCACAAATGCCACCAAAGGCACCCATCTCGAAGGAAAAATCACCTTTGAAGGGAAGTCCTTCACTGGCAAAGTCACTCGCTATGACGCCATTGGCGAAGGACAAATCGAAATCTCCAACTGTGCTTGGGGCGGCGCGGCCTTCTATCCGTTTAACGTAATGAGGGTCTACTGCGTCAACGATTATGTGGAAGGCGGCATCAACGAACAACGCTCCTTCGATCCGGCTAAGACGAATTTAACCATCTCCTATGATTGGGACGGCAAAGGTGTTTCCAACAAAACGATGACCTACGAAGCTTGGGCGAAAGCCATTGCTTCCGGTGGCGAGTTCTCCTCTGCTAAGCTCGAATTAAAACTCCACGTCTTATCGAATTTGGAAAAAGGATTACTTAATCTCTATAACTTTGCGATCTTAGGCTCCTACGCTTCGGTGTCGCTTGACTCGATGAAGGTTAAGTCGGCAACGGATACCTACAATATCATGTATGGCTTCGGTGGCATCCGCTACATGACCTACAACTATAGCGACGCCGCTTGGTCGTCATTCGTATCCAGTCAAGGTGGCGAATTGAACTACAAATAATCAATCGATTTCCCGCTTTGCACAAAGGGGGACGTCTAAAAACGTCCCCTTTTCCCGTCATATAAGGAGGTGTCTGGCATGTTTAAATACATCTTAAAAAGAATTGGGCTCATGATCGTGACTTTCTTAATCATCATGATCATCTGCTTCGTCCTTATCAAATCGTTGCCTTTGCCCACTCAAGAAGGATTAAGCGAGGCACAAAGGGCTGCCAAGGAAGCCCGTATGAGGGCCTTAGGCTATTATGAGCCCATCTTGGTGCAATTATGGATTTATTTCAAAAACATTGTCACCAAATGGGATTGGGGAACCAGTTGGTTCGTTTCTTATAACGCTGACGCTTGGAGCGTTATTCTTGCTAGACTCCCATCTACGATGTTAGTCAATACTTATTCTATTTTGCTTAGCATTCCTCTAGGAATCGGTTTTGGCATTTTGGCTGCCATCTTCAAAAACAAATGGCCAGACACCCTAATTAGCATCGTGGTCATGATCGCCGTATCCGTTCCTTCATTTGTATACGCGTTCTTGGTGCAATACTTTCTTTGTTTCAAACTGAATTTATTCCCCTTGACGATTTTAAGCGTCGCCGATGCCGGCGGCTCTTATCTAACTTGGGCGATGTTCGTCTCGATGATCCCACCCATCATAGCTTTATCATTTGGCACCATCGCTGGACTTACCCGTTTCGTCCGCGCTGAACTGATTGATTGCCTAACCGAAGACTATATGATTCTGGCCAAAGCCAAGGGTTTGACCAATGCGCAAGCGACGATGCGTCACGCCCTCAACAATTCGATGGTCCCAGTTTTGCCATCGCTAATTAGCGAATTCGTCTCGATTATCGGCGGATCGCTCATTATCGAGAACATCTTCGGCATTCCTGGCGTTGGAAGTCTATTTATCAATTCAATTAATGGCAAGGACTATGACGTCTATATGGTCTGCAACGCCTTCTACATCTTCATCGGTTTGGCCGCTGGCATCTTAGTGGATATCAGCTATGGCTTCATCGATCCGCGCATCAGAATGGGGGCTAAATAACATGGAAAAAGAACTTTATCTTCCCGATGACTTCGAATTTGCCCAAAAGGACGAAAAACTCCACGATTTGAAATTCGATACGAAACCAGTCGGTTATTTCAAAGACGCTTGGATCCGCTTCCGCAAATCAAAAGCGGCCGTCTTCGGCGGCATCGTCATTCTTTTAGTAATCCTTTATGCCATCATCACCCCGTTCGTCAATGGCCATGATGTCTATTATTCAGACGGTACCTATAAAAGCATGGTCCCTTGGTCAAAGACCCTCTCCTCCCTCCATATCGCCGATGGAACCTATTCGAAGGAACTTAACGCCAAAGGATATTTGAATCTCTTATCCATCGGTATCGCCTCCGAAGACAAAGACGGTTACACGATCGATGTTGAAAAGGGGAAGGCTTCCGTTTTCAATCCCGTGAAAGAAGTGAAGAACACTTATGAGCAAAACGGATTGACTTACCGTTCAGCCAGGGTGCAGCAATATTACGAAGTCGGCTTTTCTTATGTTTCGGTCACAGCCGAGGAATACAATAAAATCTTAGCTTTCGAGAAGGAAAAAGGTTTCCAAATCGTCTATCCGATGGTCGATAAGACCAAATTAGAGAATAATGCCCTCATCAAGGATAACGCCAATTATTGGTACAAATCGCAAAATGGCTATCCTATTGATGCATCTGGCAACCGCATAAGCACCGAAAACGGTTTAAAATCCCTGCAAAACGCCTATCTCTTGGATTCTAGCGGCAAGGTGGCCTTCTATCAGATCGGCGGCATCAGCGGCACCCAATACACCGTTCGCGTCCTTTATTACAACTACTACTTATACAAATACAATATGGTCGAA
Organism: Holdemanella sp.; assembly: GCA_963659395.1. Lineage (GTDB taxonomy): Bacteria > Bacillota_I > Bacilli_A > RFN20 > CAG-826 > UBA4951. Next base: position 7,100 of record CAVKTU010000037.1, read on the forward strand.
CCATATTTCTTAATGGGGACCGACGCCCAAGGCTATGACATCGCTGCCCGTTTAGCGAGTGGCATCGGATTATCGCTACTCCTATCGGTCAGCACCTTCATCGTCAATTTCACCATCGGCGCTATTTATGGCGCGATCGAAGGATATTACGGCGGCACCGCTGACCTCGTCATGGAAAGAATCAGCGATATTTTAAGTAACGTCCCCTTCATCGTCTTGGCCTCCATTGTCAATTCCACTTTGATTAGCACAGGCAAAATGAGCACCTTCGGAGCGCTGGTGTTCGCTTTCGTGTTAACGGGATGGATTGGCCCTGCTTACCGCGTAAGGACGCAGTTCTATCGTTATAAGAACCAGGAATACGTTTTGGCGGCTAGAACTTTAGGCGCCAAAGATACCCGTATTATGTGGAAGCACATCTTCCCGAATACCTTAGGCACCATCATCACCTCATCCGTGTTAACGATTCCTGCCACGATCTTCAGCGAATCGATGCTCTCGTATCTTGGCATCATCAACTTCAATGACCGCGGCATCACCTCGTTAGGTACGATGCTTTCCAATGGCCAGCCCTATTTACGCACCTTCCCGCACATCATCTTGTTCCCGGCCATCGTCTTGTCGTTGCTTATGATTTCCTTTAACCTTTTCGGGAACGGGTTAAGAGACGCATTCAACCCATCATTACGGGGATCGGAGGAATAGACAATGGAAAAGAAAGACATTATCCTTCGCGTTCGCGATTTACGAATCTCTTTCCGCACTTTATCCGGTAAGGTTCAAGCGGTTCGCGACGTTTCCTTCAATCTCGAAAAAGGAAAGACCTTAGCTATCGTTGGCGAATCGGGAAGCGGCAAATCCGTCACCACCCGCGCCGTCATGGGGATTTTAGCTAAGAACGCCATCGTCGAATCTGGCGAAATACTTTACGATGGCAAAGACGTTTTAAGGCTCTCCGAATGGGAACTTCATAAGATCCGCGGCGAGAAGATTTCAATGATCTTCCAGGATCCTTTAAGTTCCTTGAACCCCATTGTCCGTATCGGTAGACAGCTTACTGAAGCATCGGTCCTAAAAGCCAGAAGCAACCGCAAGGAAAATAAGGCTGCCTTCCTCTCGGCTTTAAAAGCCATCGAGAAGGCCGTTGATGAATCCTCTGCCGGCGAAGAAAAGAAAGCGGAGCAAAAAGCCCTGCTTTCCGAGTATCGCCTCATCCAAAAAGAAGTCGTCAAGGAAGAATTGTCTTATGACTATGCCGTCGGCTTCCTCCAAGATGCCCAAAAAGATTTAGAGGAGGTCAAATTTGCCCTGGATTACCATGTAGAGAGTGACCTTACCTTAACGTTGATCGAAATAGTGAAGCTTTTCAATAAATGCATTAATCCTTATGTGATCGCCGACAAAAACGTAATCAAAGAACATCTATTGGCCATTGCCAAAAAGGCTTTCGTCGCCCATTTCGCCCATAAGTTCATCAAGAGCAAAAAAGGCGAATTCGATGGCTTGTTGCCGAATATTGAAGCGTTGCTTAAGATCGCTAACGAAGCTCTCGCCTTCCCTAAACCAGATTTCTTTGGCTTCGCTTTAACGGGAAACAAGAACATAGCCGAGGAAGTAGCCAAACGGAACGAAGAAGTGCGCCCCGCACACGATGAATTCGTGACAAAATTCGTCACCTTGCTTCATGATGCCGGCGTCCATTATGATTTGCTAAGCGCCGAAGCCGCCGCCAAGGCCTCTTCTTGCTTACAAGCGAGTCTGCCTTCTTTCAACAAAGAGGTTTTATCTAAGTCTGAGCTTCTTAAGTGCTGGAAAGAGACTTCGGCAGCAGTCGCCGAAACCATTAACCCATTATCCATCAACAAAGACTCCTATTCCTTAACTTTCAAAGGGTCGCTGAAGAAAGCCATCCTTGATTATTTCCGTATTAGCAAGACCAATCTTAAGGAGGAAGCCCGCTATCGGAAAGAGAAAGAAAAATGGGATGCTTTGAAAGCCAAAGGCAAGGAACCGTCCTTTAAGCCAGTGCCCGCGAACATAGTCGAGGACAAGAGACTTCGCGACAACATGACGGAAATCATCGTCAACCTAATCAATCTATATCAAGAAAACGGCAGCAAATCCGCAGTGGAAAACAGTTCGGCGCTACTAGAGAAGATTAACGAATTCGCTTTAGGGACCAAGAAAAAACACACCAAATTCATGGCCAAGATGGTGGCCATCCGCCTTATGAAGGAAGTCGGCATCCCTGAACCCAGGAAACGCTTCCGTCAATACCCCTTCGAATTCTCTGGCGGTATGCGGCAGCGTATCGTCATCGCCATCGCTTTGACTAGCAACCCAGAAATATTAATTTGCGATGAGCCGACAACCGCCTTGGACGTTACTATTCAAGCCCAAATCCTTGAGCTCATTAACCAAATCAAGAAGGAAAGGAACCTCTCTGTCATCTTCATCACCCACAACTTGGGCGTCGTGGCCAACATGGCCGATAAGATCGCCGTCATGTACGCTGGTAAAATCGTCGAATTTGGCACCTTCAACGATATTTTCTATAATCCAAAGCATCCATACACATGGGCGCTACTTGGTTCGATGCCCGACCTTGATACCAAAGAAAAACTCGACGCCATTCCTGGCACCCCGCCTAACATGATCTATCCTCCCGAGGGAGACGCATACGCGGCGCGAAACAAATTCGCTTTGAAGATCGATTTCCGCAAAGAACCGCCTTTATATATGGTCACCCCCACTCACTTTGCCAGGACATGGCTATTATCCGAAAAAGCCCCTCTTGTGACCCCGCCAGAAATCGTCCTAGCGCGAATTGCGCGAATGGAAGAGAAATACGGCGCCGATATCGACAAAGAGATAACGGCCGAATTATCTGAAACGCCCGACGAAGCCTTTGCCTCATCCAGCATTAAAGCCGATCCAGCCAAAGGGAAAAGATTTGATGTTTCGGCCTTATTAAAAGAAACGAAGAAAGGAGATGCCAACGATGGAAAATAACGACAAAGAGGTTATCCTCTCCGTCCGACATTTGAAACAATTCTTCAAAATGTCTGGCAAAAGCAAGCTAAAAGCCGTTAATAACGTCTCCTTTGATATCTATAAGGGCGAGGTTTTCGGTTTGGTAGGCGAATCGGGGTGCGGTAAAACCACCACGGGACGAAGTATCATCAAACTTTATGAACCCACGGGTGGCCAAGTCTCCTTCAAAGGGCAGGTTATTTCCTGCGGCACTAGATGGAACGAAAAGGAAATCAAGTGGACCAAGATCCGCGCCAAGGATGCCATCAAAGACCTTAAGCGCGAACTTAAGGCCGAACTGGATGATTGCGACGAATCGCAAGTCGAGAAAATCAAAGAGGCTTACGAAGAAAAAATCCAAGCCATACAAAAGCAAACTGATGAGGTGGTCTCCTATCAAAAGGGGCGAATTAAAGAACATCGTCATGACCAAAAAAATGGCGTGAAGGAATACGCCAAGAAAGAATATCTTCACGTTAAAGAAGTTTATAGCGAAAAAGAGAAGGAACTTAATGCTTCCTCTCCTTCCGTAACGGCCAAAATCCGTTTCGAAATCGATAAGCTTTTAGCTTTTCATGCCGCCAAAAACGAAAAAATCACCAACAAAATGCAGATGATTTTCCAAGATCCAATCTCTTCCCTAAATCCTCGAATGACCGTTCGCGAGATCATTGCCGAGGGATTGAAGATCCGCGGAATACACGACAAGAAATACATCGACGAGAAAGTAATAGAGGTGCTTAACAT
>CAVKTU010000038.1:0-3838 GCA_963659395.1 Holdemanella sp.
ACCCTTCATCACTCGTTCCGAGGAATTTCGGAGGAATATAAGCGACTTTAGAAGAATAATCCAAAGCAACCGCTGAAATCTTCGTTCCAGCTTCAATGGTTAAGGCATCAGCATCGGCAGAATAGAAATATTGTGTGGTTTTCCAATCGCAAGTCGCTTTGACCTCGATTTCAAAGTCGTTCATTACCAAATCTTCCAATTTGGTGGCTTCCACGTCATCGTGCTTAAATCCGCGTTCGAAATTGAAATTGGAATAGCTCTTGCTGGTAGAAACAGCCGTATCAGCAACAACACCCGTTTCCGCATTATAGTCATCGGCATTAAATTTCTCTACGACGCATGAAAGACGCTTAAGGAAACCATCGCCGTCAACAACGATGGTATTCGTCATTTGCGAAACGGTTCCAGAGCTCAATAAATTCTCGTCGTGAGAAACAACCGTTAAGGTGTAGAACTTATTATCATCGGACACTTCCGTTTGAACAGAATGAATCTTGTTTCTGAAAGCGCCACCCGAAACATACGTTAAACTAGACGTCGTGGCGCCGACATAAATCTTATCAGAGAAGATCTTTCCAATGCCAAAGCTGGTTCCGTTAGCGGTAGCATCTTTCGCCTTCACCATTGACTTCGCGTCAAAATCCTCATCGGCAGTATCATCATCGACGACTTCATACACTTGTATGTCATCATCGTCAGTTTGCGCCTGATAACCATAATACGCGCTGTTTTTGCCGCTGAATCTTTGATAACGTGTGTAATAGACATCTTCGCCATAATAACCTTTTTCAGCCACGGCTTTGTATGTTTGATAGGTTTGGCCAGTCACCGCGGACAATTCTAATCTCATCCTATTGTCGGCGAGCGCTAAAACTTTGCCAGAACCTGGATTAATATTGCTAGAATGCGAGAACCCTTTGAATTCAGCGCCACTGGTGCCGATTGGCGAATTCTCGATTTCAAAAGACATCTCACGGAGATAATCGCCTTGGAGAGCGTCGCTATTCTCAACAACGTTCTTAAGTTGCTCGGCAAAGGCCTTAACGGATTCTTCATCATTATATTTGTCAGCCGCTAAGGTCGGAATGCTATCCTCATCAACATCGCCGACCTCTAACACTTTCTTATCGCCAAGCGTTTTAAGTTCAACTTCAATCGTGACATCAACGTTCGGCATCGTGAAGGTATACTTGCCATCTTCTGCCGCAACGACCTTGCCAGCCACTTTGACGTCCTTAACGTCTTGCGTATCGAGATCTTCTTCAACGGTGAAGGTAACGGTTTCGCCGCCATAATATTTTTCGGGGGCATCAATAAAATTAACCTTCACTCCTTCGGGAGCGTCCACCGTGATTTTGACGCTGGTATCAGGGATGATGGAACTAGAGGAAGACCCGCTTTCGCTGTTACTTCCGCCTTGCTCTCCGCATGCGCCTAATCCCATGAGTGCCGCTGCAGATAAAGCAAATAATGCAATGTGCTTTTTCATATGTGTTTCCTTTCTTTTTTAAAGGCTTCTCGCCTTTGCACGAGAATTAAAATATTGCTCCTTGAAAAAAGGTCAAGAATTTTTCGCCATTTTTACTTTTTATTTTTCAAAATTGCCACCTTCGCAGCACCTTAATGAGCAAGATGACCCGCTTACACATCGTTACGTTTATTCACGATTTAACGATAGCTGAAGCGTTCAGTAAAAGAATATATTCTCCTTATATAGAAAGAAAGGCGTCTGAAAAAGATTTCTTGAAGATTTATTAAGGAGCCTATCTCTCGATTATCTCGATCTTCGAATCATGCTTAAGGGTCTTTTCGTCATAAGAGATGCCTAGGAGCATCACTTTGCCCTTATAGTCGCCCAAAGAGGATACATATTCCCTCTCCTTGATTTGCTTAATGGCCTTCTCGGGAGAGGAATCAACCTTGAGTTCGATGATTAGGGGCATATGGAAGGAATCGTACGGAATAAAGGTAAGATCGGCTCGGCCCAATGAGGAAACATCCTCCTTCTTAATGTTATAGAAACGCTTAGCCTTGTAATAAGAAAGAAGCACCACGACGCCGAGAACGTCCTCTTTGTTCTTGTTGAAAGCGGACGCAATCTCCTTATGGTTACGGTCGAGAGTGGCGTTAATGTAATCCAAATTGCCCTTCATCGTCTCCTCATACATCTTCTCGGAATTAGAAATTGGGTCATATAGCTCCGACCAATCAAGCTTTGCTAGAGCCCTTTCGAATTCCATCCTAATTTCGCGGTTAGGAATGCGACATGTCCCCGCGTCCTCGTTATAAGCGAGATACCCCAAATGGATGAGAACCGTCAGGGCGGCGTCGCAAGAATCAACTTTGGTAAGATCATTATCAAATCGAGACGGATCCACCATAGCTTCATAGCCAGCAAGCATCTTGGCTATTACATCCTTAAGCTCGCCATGATCATAGTTCATGTAATTAGTAACGGCTTCAATCGAAGAGGTTTGCACCCAATAGTCCTTGCATTTGCCAGACAAAACAGCCTCGACAATAGATTTGGGGCTATAGATATCGATTCCATCCAGTCGATATCCGTCATACCATTCCCTCAGTTCGTCAAAATTCCTATGGTATTCGGCGCAAAGGGTCTTAACTTCCTCTGCGGTGAATCCAGCGCACGGCGCCAATTCTTTGGGGGAGACCATATTGTATTCCCTGAACATGTTGATGGCAGATTGGGTGGAGTACCTTCTGATCGGGAGAATGCCGGTCATATAGACCAAATCAATGCAAGAGGACACATCAGACGATTTGAATAAGCCACGCAGAAACTTGATATAATCATCGCATAACTTTGCGTTTCCGTCTTCTTCTCTGAGAAGAACGTCCCATTCGTCGATAAGGAAGACAAAGCGGCTGCCCGTCTCGTTGCTCACCTTGATTATCGCGTCACTTAAGATTGTCTCGGATAGGTCAACGGACGGAAACGCCTCCGCCAAGTCCCCCACGATTTTCCTTTTCAATGTCGGCACGAACAGCGAGACGTCTTCGATATTGGTATATAGGCCAGCCATATCAATCCAAATAACATTATGCTTGTTCAGATGTTCTACAAAGGAAGGATCTTTGGATATCGCCATCCCATCAAAAAGGCTTTTCGAATCGCAACCTTTGGAATAATAAGCGTTGAGCATCGAGAGGGCCAGGGTCTTGCCGAAGCGACGCGGCCTGGTGACACACATATATCCGTCGATAGTCCCGAGCAAAGCGTTGCATTCCTTTATCACAATTGATTTGTCGACGAAGATACGGGATTTCCCGTATTCGATAAATTTCTCATTGCCTTGGTTCAAATATAACGCCATGTATCAATCGCCTCCTTCTCTAAGGAAAATGATACCATTAACCGCCTTGTCATTGTTAAAATAATCGCAAAGGAGACACATAGCATGTTTTGTTCACATTGTGGAAAAGAGATAAGTAACACCGCCAACTTTTGTAGATATTGCGGCACTAGCACAAAGCCGATCAAGAAAATATGCCCCAAATGCGGGCATGAGAATGCCGGCGATTCCCTCTATTGCGAAAAATGCGGCGAAAGGATAGAAGGCAAGGAGCCGTCAGTAACCATTTCAAACGAGTGTGATGCAAGCGTCACAACCGCAACAAAAGCTTCAAATAAACATATCAGAGACAAATTACAGAAAGCCTTCTCCATCACTTTGATGATCATCACCATCGTCTTTTTCGTGGTGGCCATCGGCCTCTCGTTTGGCCAGTACGCCGTTCAATACACGATATCCTCCTCTAGCAGTCTTTCGGCCCACGTCATTTCCACCAAAGTGGATTTCTCCTATCTCATTGACAT
>CAVKTU010000038.1:3848-10567 GCA_963659395.1 Holdemanella sp.
ATCAAATCCTTAAAAGACCTCCCTACTGACGGTTCTATCGCCGTACAGGTTGCAAACATCGACTGGAAAGTGTCAATTTTATCAGCGTTTATCGTTGCCATTATCGGCATCGCCGCCGTTATCACCATTTCCATCATCGGAATCGTTAAGGAGTCCATCAATCTTTCCAAAGGCAAATATCTTCAAAACAGCAAACTTCTTTTATCCTGCATCATCGTCTTCATCGCTTTCTCCTCATATTTGGCTTCTATGGGAATGAACACCATCATGCTTGAAACCGCCTACTCTCGTTATTCATTAGGTTATAGCCCTGTGATCGTAATCATTTTCGGCTCTATCCTTCTATTATCTCGCTTGGCCTATTGGATAGCCTTCTCCTTCCAAAAAGACAAAATCCGCCTTTTCGTAAGCGATTTGCTTATGACCGCATCCATCATCGTCGGCATCATAATGATTGTCTTCCTAAGCGGCGATTATGCCTCACTCACGATACAAACCAGCGGCATGGGCAATATCATCATGGGCGGAGGAACAATTGCCGTTTATCAGTTAAAAATGTCGGCGTTAGCTAATTCGATAAATAGTTCTTCCTCTGTTTCCGTGATCAATAAGCTGATCGTTGTTTATAACACTTTCTTCTTTTTGACATCGGCTATCGTGATAGCGATCGCCTCACTTTTGTATGGTTTCTTGCAAGAAATATATAAACGGCAAAGAAGCCCCTCTCTTATCGTTCTCCCCTCTATCGTCGCCTTCCTCTCCTTGTGCCTTATGATTTTCGTTCCCATTGAGGCCGCGATTGTAAAATCAATTGATGACGAAATCACTTCGCCTAACTCAATCGGAGCAGGAAGCATCACCGTTTTTGTCCTGGCAATCGCCCTTTTGGGCATAGGCATCACCTCATTCGTTTTAAGAAAAAGGAAAACGGGCGAAGAATCCGCCCGTTAGCCCTTTGTCGTCAAAAGCCCTATTTAGACAATTCCTTTAGCCTTCCTTCTAATACTCTTAAGCCCAACAATAGCTTTTTCGTTTCGTTTGGCTTAAGTGTCCTAATAAGGGCGATTTGGGATTTAAGATCCTTAATCTTGGCCTCTTTCGGATAATTGGGATTATTAAGGTTGGCATTAAGCTTTTTGTCGTTTTTGCTCGCCTCCATGAAATTCGGTGAAGGAAGGCGGCTCTTTTTAGCGGCCTCATTAGCTTGCCCTTCAGAAAGCTTAACGCGATGCAAATCGCTGACGGGCTGCTTCTTAATGGTTTTCTTCTCCTCTAGCGTTTGGGGTTTCTTCTGCGCTGAGGGAAGGGTCTTTGGCCGTGGCTCACCCACCGAAAGGGTCACTCCCGGCGGCACCGCCGCCATCCCGCCCATAATCGTTTTGGGTTTCTCGGTCACTTTGGTAACAACCGGCTTCTTGATGGATTTCGAAGGGGGATTGGCTGGTAATTTTGCCGTTTTGGGATTTTCGATAGGAGCTTTTTGAATCTTCTTATCGATATCCTTTTTAGGTTCAACCACCTTTTCCTTCTTCTCTTCTTTTTTATTCGGAGCAGGTTGCTTTTTAGCTATGGCGATCGGTTTCTCGGTCACTTTGGCTTTCGTTTCTTTGACCGCCAAAGAAAGGAGATAGCCGTTTTCTTCACGTAGAACATGAATGGCTAAGCCACGAAAAGAAATTTCTTTCTCTTCCTTGGTTTTCATGTTTTGCGTCAAGGCATCCATCTTGCTTAAATCGGCTGCCGTCAAATCGTAGTCCCCGTGCACGCCTTTGACGAAAGGAATGCTCGCGTCGCGGAAAAGCCAGCCATAATGCTCTCCTAACCTTTCGAAGGCGAAGGAAGCGTTCCTCCCTCGTTCGGTCCAAACCTTCTTTTCGGGAGAAAAGGCCTGTTCGATAGGTTTCTCCTCCTTCATTGGCAAGACCGCCTTCGAAGGCTTCTCCTTTTTATTGGCTTCGCGACGGGAAGGCAAAGCAGAGGATTCGTTTAGAAGCTTCTCCCTTTCCTTCTTAAGTTGCTCTAGCGTAAAAGCGAGCGCCAAAGAGGATCTCTCTTGCTCGCTTAAAGAAGAAAGCCTGACCATTTGTTCATTGATGGCTTTGATTTTCTTATCCTTGGCGATTTTAGGGTCTCTTAAATCGGCGCTAAGGCGCTTCTCGCCCATGAGAATTTCCTCTTTGGGAGATTTCGTTTCTTTTGTCGCCGCAACAGAAGTAACGGGCTTTTGCAATGGTTTTTCCGTTTTTGGCGTGGTAGAAACCACGTTTTTGTTTTTGATATGCGGTGAAAAACCATTTTCGTTTTCACCGAAATTTTCTTCTAGACCGCTATCGCGTCGAAGTTTATAGACGTCGACCCGTCTTCCTTTTTGTGATCCCAAATGGTTAAGCCCACGAAGGTCGTAAGCGAGTTTCTTGTCTTGCGTTATCACCAAGATCCTTTTTCTCGAGCGAAGTTCGTTGACGAGGTTATAAAGGACGTTATCGGCAAAGCCAAGGCTCTTTCTCTTCGTTTTCTCAATCTCGAATATCTTGGCGTGACCTGGACGCCAGCGATCTCTTCTAAGAACCTTAAGGGCGCCTTTGGCGTCGATTCTTTTGCCGGCTTCTTTGCTTTTCTCGTGCTTTTTTAATTCATTGACGCATTCTTCGAGCACGATGATCTTTTCCGTCCAATAATCGTCTTCGTGTAGCGCACGCAAGTCGCTTGCGAATTCCGGAAAGGATTCTTCCATTAGGGAACAAGTGTCCACGAAGATGCAATCGTAATTCGAGAGGAATTTAGCAAGTTCGCGGGACTTCGTTTCCTGCGTATGTCTCATATTTGGTATTTCTCTATCAGTACCTCCTTTCGCTTATTGTAACTTACTTTTTACACAAATGGTTATCGTATCTGCATTATCCTCCCCTTTCGTAAGCGGACCACATGACGGCCAATCACTGAAACAAATCGCCAAAAAGATAGACTCTTTTTCTCATCTAAAAGCGTTTTTTGTTTCTTAGAGAGTCAAATAATCAATGATTTTTACGCGATATTTATTCGATAAATACAGCACTTTTTTGAAACCGCTTTCTGAAAACGCTTTCTGAAAACGCTATCAAAAAACAATGCTTCCTTTTGTCTTTATAGTGTTCTTGCTCCAAAAGGGAGCGCAGAAAGGAGAGTTCCAATATGATGTTCCGTAAGAACGAGATGGATAACCAAGAGCTCGCCTATAGCGAACTGCTTGAAGAAATCGCCAAAGACGGCCCAATCTTTGCTGACAGCGAAGACGAACCCGAAGACGATGACGATAGCTACTTGGATCGATAAGTTCGCCATCTCCTAACCTTATCCCGCCGAAGCCATTTCGGCGGTTTTTCTTTATAGACGGACATAGAGCCTAGAACAAAGCCCTTATCCTCCAGTATATGTATTCATCGTTTTGGCACTTAATCCCTTAAAGGCTTACAATAACAGCATGCAAGAAGACTTGAACTTGCTTATCGGACGCAATTTATCTCTCTTACGGAAGCACAAAGGATTGACGCAAGGCGAAATCGCCATGCGCTTCAATTATAGTGACAAGGCGATTTCGAAATGGGAAAAAGGCGAATCCTTGCCCGATATCATAGTCCTTAAGGAATTGGCGGATTTTTATGAGGTGAGCGTCGATTATTTGCTTGCTCGCCATGACGAAGAGGAATTGGCCATGGCCGCCAAACATCCTCCCAAATCCATCCTAAAGGAAAGATGGATCATCACGATGTTAGGCATTTGCACGGTTATTTCGATTTTTTGCATCGCTGAAGTCATTTTGCGAATCAACCTCGTGTCCTCGTGGAATAGTTTTCAATTATATTTCTGGATGGCCGTCGCTACTCTATTCACGTTGTTTGTCTTCGCCCGCAAATGGTCATGGAAAGTCGTCTCGGTCATTTCCTCGATATTGTTCGTTTGGATGCTCGCAGTAGCCGTATACCTGGAATTAGGCTACGACCTGGGCGAAAAGGGCTGGGAATGTTGGTTCATCCTCCTCTCTCCTATTCCTGTCACCATCGGAGTAATCTTAGCCAAAGGGCTTAAGATGGATGCCCAAAACAATCAGTAGATAGCAAATTGTCTTCTAAAACATCCATCTAAATGAACAAATCGTCCAAGGAAAAAAGGAAATAATCGTTTTCTTTAAGTTTAGAGAAACCGTTTTTGGAAATAAAACCGTATTTGACCGCTCGTAACGAAGAAGTATTGACTTGAGCGATTTCTTCGTCGATCTCCGCTTGCCTCATCTTCTCGTTGCGATATTTGACTTCAAAGGGGATATAGCCATCCTCTCTTTTGGCTACGACATCGAATTGCCGGTTTATCTTATGGATCGGATCGTCGTAATAATAGGTCCCCACTTCCATCAACTTATAAACTTAAATTTTTTCTAGATATAGGAGCAAAGGTTGGATGAGTTTCACGACCACGTCGAGCTTTTTTTGAACGATTCGCGGAAAACGTGGCTCTTTTTAGTTCAGAAGACCCTATTCAGAAGGCAAGAGATCGTCTCCCTCACCCCCATTCTCCTGACATGCGACCATCGGTACATGAAGAAGTTCGCGTAGGCCTCCAGCTTCTCGAATTTGATGCCTCCGTGCGATTCGAACGAATGCCTTAGATAGCTGCAGCAGTTGCTCATCAGCTTCATCTTCTTCTCATACTCAGCGTCGCCGGGGACGAACTTGCACCAATCGTCGACCACGGCCAGAGATTTGACCAGGAGGTTGTGGCACGGCGCGCCGTCGTGCGTCAGCTTGGAGCCTTCCGCTATCCTATCGCCCAAGGCCTCCATGACCATCTTCTTGGTCGGGGTGCCGAGTTTGCCTCGGTAAAGCCTGCAGCATCCCTCGCCTTTGGAATCGAAGGCCACCTCAAGATAGGCGTCTTTGGCTATCTTGCCCGAATACGTGGTCCAAACGCCGCCGGCGAATCCGCCGGCCCTGATCGGCGCGAAGCGCATCTCGTCTATCCAAACGTGGCCGGAAAGCTTCGATTCCGACGACCATCCGCAGGCGGCGTCCAAACATCTGTCCCGCCAGAATTGGGCCGTTTTCTGATCTATCCCGAGGATCCATGAGATGACCCAATTCGGACAGTCGAGGACGATGAGGGCGACCGTCTTCTCTATGACCGACACCGGAAGCTTGGAAGACGAAAGCGACGTGCCGCTGGAATCGCGCGAATGCTTTCCGCATACGGGGCATTCGTATCTTTGGACGCCGCCTTCGGCTATCCCGTCCTTGCGCAGCGGAACGCGGCATTCCGGGCAGCGAGGGTCCCTTTTGTTGGCTTTCGCCAATTCGGCCTTCACCGCTTTGGAGGCGGCCTTCTCCCTTTTGAGCATCTCTTTGGCCACCGCTTCGCGGAGGGCGGCGAGGTCGCCGTCGCTCAAAGCAGATATATCGTCTTCGCACATCATAAAAACCCTTTCCAGGCCGTCGGGAGGGGCCCGAAGGGAAGGGATTATCGCCAAACAATCGACCCCGGGCGCCTCTCAACCGCCCTCGATTGATTGGCTAGGCGATTATACCATCATATTTTCCAACTTTTGCTCCTATATCTAGAATTTTTTTAAGTTTTTTTGATTTAAAAGTGATAAGCAAAACGCTTTTTAAAATGATCGCCAAGAATATGTCGCAAAAACCACATTAAAACCCCATCGCTTTTGGAGGCAATGGGGCTTAGGCGTCTAGCATTAGGCTTTAACGAGACTACCTTGATCACGAATAGAGATCTCGCCATCCTGCACGCATACAAGATACGTGTCGTTGGTGTTCATCTCGCCTTTGACGATGCTGCTAGCTAAAGCGGTCTCTACCTTATCTTGGATAAAACGTTTGATTGGCCGAGCGCCAAAGGTGGGCGAATAGGCGTTCTCGATGATGTAATCGGAGAGCCCTTTATCCCAAAGCACATGGTAGAAGTTCCCCTCTAGACGCGCCGATAATTCCCGAAGCATCTTCTCGACGATTTGATGCTGCACTTCTTTCGATAACGGATTGAAGTAAACGATCTCGTCGATGCGGTTAAGGAATTCCGGTTTGAAGGTCTTATGAAGCAACGCTTCGACCATCTCCTTCTTGCCTTCCAAAATGTATTCGGATCCTAAGTTGCTAGTCATGATGATGATGGTGTTCTTGAAATCGACCAAATGGCCTTGCGAATCGGTCAAGCGCCCATCATCGAGGATCTGTAGCAACAAATTGAAGACCTCGGGGTCGGCTTTCTCGATTTCATCGAATAACACGATCGAATAAGGATTCCTACGCACCTTCTCAGTCAACTGCCCGCCTTCTTCGTAGCCGACATAGCCAGGCGCGGCGCCGATCAAACGAGAAACGCTGTATTTCTCCATGTATTCGGACATGTCTATCCTGATGATATTGCTTTCGTTATCGAAGAGAGCTTCGGCAAGGGCCTTAGCCACTTCCGTTTTGCCAACGCCCGTCGGGCCTAAGAAGAGGAAGCTGCCAATCGGCCTATTGGGGTTTTGAATACCCGCGCGTTGACGCAAAATGGCATTGGAAACCAAACGGATGGCGTTATCCTGGCCAATGACCCGTTTCTCAAGGACGTTCTTTAGGTCCAAGACCTTCTCGCGGTCGCCCTTTTCGATCCTAGAAACCGGGATGCCCGTCATCTTGGCCACGATCCTCGCGATCGATTCTTCATCGACCACCTCATCGACTAACCTC
>CAVKTU010000039.1:0-10415 GCA_963659395.1 Holdemanella sp.
CTTATTGGTTATCTTCTTGGCTTTGTTCCAAAGATTGCTTTGGCTAGGCATATAGGTTTTGGCCCATTTGCTGCCCGCATCGGTCTTGAGATTGAAGGAAGCGTTCTTGTAGAAGAGGGAATCGTTGCTGGCCTTTTGGGTGGAGACGGTTTGGCAATTGGATTTCTCGTCGAAATTGTTCTCGATAATCGACAATTGGGTATAGCTGCGTTTGACTCCTTTTTTCGTGGTCCAGTAATCGCCATCTTTGCCTCTGCCGAATTTGCTATTGTCGTTACGAAGATCTTGGGCTTTTTGTCCGACTTCGTCGGCCGAGGAAAAAACTTCTTCGAAGGCGTAACCCATAGAAGCGACGGCTCTAGCGTCGACGTGCCAGATGCGGATGCCGGCACGGGTGAAGCCGTTTTGCGTCTTGTAATCGTTCTCGCATAAGCCATAAGGGCCGACCAATTCGACCATCATGTATTCGTCGAAGGCGGTACCGTTATAATCGGGGCTCGCTAAGATAAGGCAATCGCCCGAAGTGGTGGCGGCTCTTAAAGTGATCTCAGCCGTTTTGCCGCCTTCTAAATCTTCTTCTTTCAAGATCCAAGGATTGACCCAGCCATAGGCGAATTTGCTGTAGCTATTATGATCGCCGAGGTTTTGGTCCATGTAATCGATGCCGCCTGCCGGGGACCATTCATGGTTATAGTCATAATAATCGTCGATACCTAAGGTATGGCCCGTTTCATGGATGAAGGTGCGGGATTCGTAGCCATTGGAGCCTTCCGTCATGAAGTTGGTGCTGGCCCAGGCTAAAGTTTGGACGGTTGGGTTTGTGATGCTGCCTGCTTTATTGCCAGTATAGGTCACATAGGCCCACCAGAAAGAGGTGTCGTTTTCTTTGCTATATGGGTAGGCATAGACGTTCCAAATGAGGTCGATAAAGCCATCATCGTCGCTATCGAGGTCATCTAAGGAATAAGCGTTCTCGCCAAGTTCGCCATGATTGGTTTTGGCGTATTCCTCGATATACCATTTGCGGACCTTTTCGGCGGCGGTGACGCCGGCTTGCGAAGTGGATTCCTTATATTTCGTTGCCGTCATTCCGAAATCAATCCAAGTGGGGATCATCACCACGTCGAAAGCGCCATGCCCAAAGGAGCTTCTTTCATAGAATTCCTGAACGGAGACGTTGCCGCCAACCGCCGCCGTCTCCTCGGCAGTGCCGGTGAAGGTGATGCGGATTTTTTCAAGCAAAGCATCGTCGGCGACGATGGTGTCTAGGCTATCGGTCTCGTCTTTGGTGAATCTAATCGGCGCGACCAATAATTTTTGTTTCTTGCCCGTCGTCGGGTAACTGTTGACATGAGGAGCGCCTGCATTTTCGTATAATCCCGAACGGGTGAGCTTCTTCGTTTGGCCTTTACTATCGACGTATTCCGTCTTGCCTAGTTCTAAGTCATCGTTAAATACCGATGGCGCGCTCGAGGAGGAAGCGGAAGAAGATGAGGAGGAAGAGGAGGATGAGGAGGAAGATGATTTCTCGCTCGATTGCTTTTCCTCAACTCCGCAGCTGGCCAATAACATGCTGGCCCCAAGCACTAACAAGGTAACGATTTTCTTGCTGTTTTTCATAATTTAACTCCTTTGAATGCGTTATTTCGTCTTATAGACGAGGTAGAGGATCAAACCTGCGCATATAAATATCAATGAAACGAATAAAATTGCAAGGATTGGTTTGCGGTTTTCGCTGTCTTTAAGCACTTTGTAGTCATAAAAGGTGGCGGGGAAGCCATGTTGGCGATAACTTGGGCGGAAGATGGTGTAGAAGACGATCTTCAAGGAATAGGCAAGGATATCGAAGGCTCCTTTGGTGGAAAGATATTGAAGCAAGAAGAAAAGAGCCATCAAGAGCCCTGATAAAGCGATGGCATCCGTATAGATGGCGAGCATCACAATCGTTAATCCCGAGGCCTTTTGGCTATAGTATTCGATAAGGCCGATAGTCACCGACAAAGCGGCGGCGATTAAAAAGGAAATAACGAGAGAAATCCAAAAAACCTTATTAAAAAATGGCTCTTTTTTCTGTTTGCTCGTCTTTTCCGTCATTATTTTTTGGATAATTCCGCCAGATATTTGGCGGCTTCTTCGTCGTTAGCACGCACGAAGTGGCCAGGCACCAATTCGCGGAAGGTGGGTTCTTGGAGTGAATAATCGTGCTCTTTAGAAGGGTCATAAACGATTCTTTGACGATTGGTTTCGGTGATGGGATCGGGGCAAGGCACGGCGGATAAGAGGCTCTTGGTATAAGGATGAAGCGGGTGGGCGAAAAGCTCATCGCTAGTGGCGAGCTCCACCAAATTGCCGTAATACATGACGGCGATGCGGTCGCAGAAATATTTGACGACGCTTAGATTGTGGGCGATGAAGATGATGGTTAGACCTAAAGTGTTACGAAGGCTATTCAAAAGATTGATGACTTGCGCTTGGACGGAGACGTCGAGGGCGCTTACCGGCTCATCGGCGACGATGAGCTCCGGATTCATGATGATGGCCCGCGCGATGCCGATACGCTGCCTTTGGCCGCCCGAGAATTCATGGGGGTAGCGGTTGGCATGCTCAGGGACGAGGCCGACGAGGGTAAGGACCCTGGAGACTTCCTTGTTGATATATTCCTTATCGTGGCAGCCTTGGATGATAAGCCCCTCGGCGATGATGTTCCTAACCGTCATGCGGGGATTAAGGGAAGCGATGGGATCCTGGAATATCATCTGGACCTTATTGGCCAAATTGGCATGCTTAGCTTTGTGGAGTTCTTCCTTATAATGACGATATTCGACCAATTCATTCTCGCTTAAAGAGGCGGCGCTAGAAGAATTGACCTTATCGAGCAGCTCTTGATATTTTTCTTTGACTTTGGCCACTTCGGCGGCGGCGATGTTCTTGTTGTAATTTTTGTCGTCGTTTTTGGCGGCGCGGATTTTGTCGTTTTGGATGGAGACGATCTCTTTGGCGTGCTCGATTTTTTGTTTGGCCGATTCCTCCAAAGGAGCGATTTGCTCTTGATATTCGTCATAGAGCTTTTTCTTTTCCTCGTATTGTTCGACCGTCGAAGGGTCGGCCTCTATTTCTTTGATGGCTTTATGGATATTCGTCGTCACCCCGAAAGCGGCTTGATATGATGCTAGATAGGACGTTTCGATGTCTTGCTTTTGGGCATTGATTTCCTTTAAGTCCTCTTGAAGATGGATCTTGGTGTATTTGATTTCTTTCTCGTTCCATCTAGTGCCCGCGGAGATACGGATGCCATCAAGCCAGATGTCGCCGCTGGTGATTTTATATAGCTTCATGATGTCGCGTCCGGTCGTGGTTTTGCCGCATCCCGATTCGCCGACCAAACCGAAAACCTCGCCTTTATAGACGGAGAAGGAGACGTCATGGACCGCTTTAAGGTATTTGGAAGGGCCGTTTCCTCCCGCGAAGCGGAAGAATTGCTTAAGGTGGCGGACTTCCAAAAGGGTTTCGGCGTTATCGTATTCGAATTTCTTTTGGAATTGCTTACGCGCGGAAGGGGCTTCCTTTTTGGCTACGTTATTCTTTTTCTCGGCCATTGGTCGCGACCTCCTTGTTAAATTCATTGAGGATGGAATTTTTATAATTCTCGGGTTTGGGCATGAATTCGGGATGCGCGAGCATCGCTTCCTTGATTCTTTCGACGACGATTTCGGGGGCGTGTAACTCCGGCGCTTCTTCATGTAAGTTCCAAGTGGCTGCGAAATGGGTCGGGGACACTTCGAAAAAAGGCGGTTGCATCTCCTGGTCGATCGCTAAAGCGTGCGCGTTTCTTGGTGCGAAGGCATCGCCCTTTGGCGGCAAAAGCATATTCGGTGGGGTGCCGGGAATGGCGCTAAGCTGCTCTTTGGTGTTCAAATCGGGCATTGAACCGAGCAATGCCCAGGTATAGGGGTGTCTAGGATCATAGAAAATCTCGGTGTTAGTGCCGTATTCGACGATTTTGCCGGCGTACATGACGGCGATATCGTCAGCCATATTGGCGACGACTCCTAAGTCATGGGTGATGAAGACGATGGAAAGGTTCCTTTCTTTCTTGAGTTTGTTGATGAGCTCAAGGATCTGGGCTTGGATGGTGACGTCCAAGGCGGTCGTCGGCTCGTCGCAAATAAGGATTTCAGGGCTCGAGCATAAAGCGATGGCGATGACGATGCGCTGCCTCATGCCGCCCGATAATTCGAAAGGATATTGCTTGAAACGGCGCTCAGGTTCGTCGATGCCGACCTCGCCTAACATCTTGATGGCGCGATCTCTGATCTCCCATTTCGTTTGGCGGTTGTTGAATTTCTCGATGGCTTCCTTATATTCGGACAGCGCTTTTTGAACATAGAAGGAGGCTTCCTCCTCTCCTTCGGCACGAACCTTCTCTAGATGGCTAATCAATTCGTTAATGACGTTACGGAGGTTCTCCGCTTGTTCTTTATGGGAATGGAATACCTCGGGCAATTTGGCCCTTTCGGCCGGAGGCAAAGCAAAGAAATCGTCGACCCCGAATTTAGCGAAGGCCTTTTCCAAATTGCGCTTCGCTTTCATGGAGGCATGATGGCCTTTCGCTATATCCTTCAAAATGGCGGGGAAGACTTCGACGATATTGTCTTTCTCGTCGAGCGAAACCAAGGCGCATTCCTTGATCTTTTTGTAAAAAGGACGGATTTTCAATATGGTTTTTTCGATATTCGTATCGACTCCGAGGAAGGATTCGTCGACGATTTGGCGTAGGACTGGTAATACCTCATCGATTGCTTTATTGCGGCGAAGGATGTCGGATTCGATTAGTTCCTCAAAATAATGGGCATCGTCGTATTCGTTAAAGAAAACAAAGCTCTTTTTGACGGCCTTTGGCGTTTCTTCTTTGGCTTCGCCATCGTTTGGCGTGATGTTTTCATCGCCAGAGGCATCGCCTTCTTCGTTTAGTTCTTCTTCGCTCACGTTAGGCGTATGGCGGCCATACAAAAGGGCATCCATCCGCTTAAGATAGCGTTTGGCTTCCTTATGGTCCGCTTTTTGCTTAAGGGACATCGCTTCGGTGAGTTGCTTCCCCACGATCATGATAGGATTAAGGGAGGAGAGGGGGTCTTGGAAGATCATCGAGATCTTCACGCCGCGGATTTTATGGAAATGCTCTTCGTCGATTTTCAATAAATCTTGCCCATCGTAGATAATCTGTCCGTCTTCGACGATTTTGTTGTTGGCCAAGATGCCTAAAATAGCTTTGGAGGTGACGGATTTGCCGCTTCCCGACTCGCCGACGATGGCCAAGGTGCGGCCTTTATAGAGGGAAAAGGAAATGCCACGGACCGCTTTGACGGTGCCGCCGTTGGTGCGGAAAGAGACGCGGAGGTTTTTGACGTCGAGGATTTTCTCTTTTCTTGCTTCGTTAGCCATTAGTCTTCCGCTCCTTTTAGTGAGGTGTTGAACGCATCGCGCAAACCGTTTCCGAAGAGGTTAAAGCAAATCATCAACAAGGAAATGATGATGCAGGGGAAAAGGAGGACGTGCGGATTATATTGGAGGCCAGCGCTCTGGCCTTCGCTTAAGAGGGTTCCGATCGAAGAAAGGTTGGAAGTGCTGAAATTGATGATGCCTAGATAGGAGAGGGTTGATTCGCTGAAGATGACGCCTGGGATCATCAAGACGCTGGATGTAACAAGGGTGCCGATGGCGTTAGGAAGGATGTGTTTGAAGATTAGCCGCCTATCTTTGGCGCCCAAAGTGCGGGAAGCTAAGACGTATTCTTGTCCCTTGAAGCGGTAGAACTGCATTCGGGTGGTGCCGGCTACGCCGATCCAACCGCTATAGACGAAAGCGACTAAGAAGGCCAAAACAATGACGCCTCCTTGACCAAGGCTCGCCTTTAGTTCGAGGTTGTTATTGAACTGAATCGAGCAAACGGTGAGGATGATGATGGAAGGGATGTTTGAGATAATGTCGGTGATGCGTTCCATCGTCAGATCGACATAGCCGCCATAATATCCACTGATGGCGCCCCAAATAAGGCCGATGATGAAATTGATGGCGCTGATGACAACGCCTAGAAGCAAAGAGAATCTTGTACCGCTAGCAAGACGTAAGAAGATGTCCTGCCCCGAGCCATTCGCGCCGAAGATGAAATGTGGCTCAAAACCATTCTTCCAAACAAAATAATCGTAATAGTCCAAGCGGGCACCATATCTGCCGCCACTTTCAGCCGGTTCGGCGTAGCTTCCATCGGCATTGGTTTTGTAGATTGGTATGACGTTGTTGTTTTCATCGAAAACGGGGATGAAGGTGTTGGAATTGTATTCGCCGTTATCGCTTTTGGCGACGATTTTATAATAAACGCGCTTATTGTTACTGTAATAAGTTTGCATGTTGGTGATAATGTTATCGACCAACTCCTTACTAAGAGAGGGGTCTGCTTGCAAGGTGGCTCTGTATTCCGTCAAATATGTTTCGGTGTCCACTAGTGGTTTTAAAATACTCGGGAGGCCTTGCGCTTTGCGCTCCTCGTCGTTACTCTTAAGCGCTAGATAGTCGCTTTCGCTTAAAGAGACTTCTTTATTACCAACGGCATAAGTATCCACGCGGATGTTATAAGTGGTTTTGGTCACGGATCCGATTCTAACTTTGTCTTCGCTCTCTAATTTGACAAGATAGCTATGATTAGAATCGTCGCATTGATATGCCAGATAGTCATATTCGCTGACGGCTATGACTTTTGTGCCATCCCAAAAGCCGGTGCCTTTGAACCAAGACGCATAAGGCAAAGCGTAGGCGAATTCAGCATCGCGAAAGCCAGAAGGGTAACGGGTGCTATCAACGTAAGCGGTCGGTAAGGCGAAGGGAACAATGATGGCGTATAAAGCGATGATTAAAATGATGACGGCTGCCACGATGGAAGCCTTGTTCTTAGCGAAGCGTCTAAAGGAATCCTGTAAGAAACTCACCGGCTTCGTCTCAAAGGCCTGGTCATGAAGGTCGGAACGATCGGGGACCTCCTTGAATAATTCCTTAGGAAGGGAATGGATGTCGGTATTATATGAGGGATTTGCAAAGTTTTTTTCGTTTTCCATTATTTTTTGCTCCCCATTCTGATACGCGGATCGACTAAGCCGTAAGAGACGTCAACGATTAAGGTTCCAACCAATCCGATGGTAATATAGAACATTGAGACGAATTGGAAGACGTCATAGTCGCGTTTGTTGATTGAATCAAGATATAAAGAACCGACGCCAGGGACGCCAAATATGTTTTCGATGATGAGAGAACCGCTTAGAACGCTGATGACGGTGCCTAAGATCATTGGAAAGATTGGCACTAAGGAATTACGGAAGGCGTGGCGGATTGTCGCTTGCGTTTTCGTCAAGCCTTTGGTGCGGGCCAATAACATGAAATCGCTGGTCAGCACCTCCGTTAATTCGGCACGC
The DNA here is from genome assembly GCA_963659395.1 of Holdemanella sp. Lineage (GTDB taxonomy): Bacteria > Bacillota_I > Bacilli_A > RFN20 > CAG-826 > UBA4951. Next base: position 7,464 of record CAVKTU010000039.1, read on the forward strand.
GTATAACGGGCGAAGCCGGCGATGGAGCCAAAGCTCATGGCTAAGACAGGTAAAATCATCGCTTGAAACATGCCGGGGGCAAACCAACCGCCGTTAGATGGATCGTATGTAGGCAAACTAGCGGGGAGGACCTGCCATTTATAAGCGAAAAGGTCTTGCAATACAAAAGCAAACACGAAACTCGGAACGGAAATGAATAGCATTACGACAATATTGAGAAAATGGTCTTCCCATTTGTTCTTTTTTAATGCCATGAAGATTCCGAGAGCAATGCCAAAGGGGATGGAAATGATCATCGAATAGAGGTTGATCAAAATTGTCGGAGCCATTCTGCTGAAGAGGATGTAGTCAGGCGTGGCGAGCCATTCGATGTAATAGGAACGACCCCACGGAGCTTCGTTGCTAGGGGTAAAAAGCCCGACGATGAAACGACCAAGTTGTTCAAAAACGGGCACGCTTACGTATCCGCCGTTGCCATCCTCCTTCATGCGGCCTTGCGCTACCATCTGGTTATAGAAGACATCAGGGTCCTTCATGCCGATGTCGACGTTGATTGGAAGAAGTCGCACCATGATGAAGCAGATGAAGAAAATGGCGATGAAAGTAACGACCATTAGGAGGATGCGTTGGAGAATGTAAATTGCTGTTTGTTTTGCCTGTCTCATTTTTGCCAATCAATAATACTACTAATCAAAGAAATAGGCGACCAGGTTTTGGCCGCCTATCGTAGACCGTTATTAGATATTAGTCGGTCCACGTCGCATATAGGGTTGAGAGGTTGCCACCTTGTCCGGAAACGAAATTGCTCCATTCGCCGTTATTGTAATTGAAACGAAGGAAGCGAATGCCACCGTATCCGACGAGGTTGACGTAGGTTTTGGTGGCGTTTTCCACCTTGAAGCCATTCAAGGAAGAGGAGCCACGGGCGACGATGGGGATGGCCTCAAAACGATTGATGATACCGGCTTCGGTGCCTGCTAAGATGGTGAGTTTCTTTTCATGGACCGCTTTCCAAGCGTCATGTTCGGTGCCGGTGCTATCGGAACGTTTGACGTCATCGTCATAGCCGCCTTCGTTGAGGTTGTCGTTCATTTCGTGATACCAACCATCGAATGATTTGATTTCGTCGTCAGTTTGGCTGCCATCGCCATTAAGGTCGATCCAAAGGTCGACTTTGTCCTGCTTGCCTTTGAAGCCGTATTCGCAAGTGTTAGCAAAATCCTTATCAAGGTAAACTTGCATTAATCCATAAGGATCGATGGCTGCGCCGCCCCAAATGGAGAAGATCATGTCGCAACCGCCATTACGGGCGGTGGTGTAATAGTCTTCGTCTTTCTGAAGGTTGATTTTCAAGCTGATGTTCTTATCTCCCAAGAGGGTTTTGTCTTCGGCCTTAAGCTCGGCGGCCGCTTCTTCGATTAATCCTTTCCATGCTGCGTAAATGAAATTATTCATCTCGGTGGTGGTGTCGCTTTGATCGTCATAAACGCGGAATTCGATGGTCACCGTGTCGCCAGGCTGCAAATGTCCTTCGGCGGTGCTTTGAAGTTCCTCTTTAAGGCCTTCTTTGACGTAATATTTAGCCCAGTTGTAGTTATAGCCGTTGGCGTTTTCGGAGAGGGCACTCTTGCTTTCGTCGGTGGGGCTACCGCCAAGTTCGCCATAGACCATGTTGTAGACGCTCTTGCCTTGGGTGGTGTTACGATACACTTCACCTGTGACGTTATTGGCGAGATACAAAGTGTTCAAAAGACCGGTGAAGGCTTGGCTGCCGGCCGTGGTTTGCGAGGCGAAGGTCTTTCTGTCTAGGCCTAATGACAATCCTTTGCGGAAATTGTCATTGGCCAAAATTGTTTTATTCACGCCAGATTGGCCTTTTTGCCTTTCGTATAATTTGCTGCGGTCGGTGTTGAAACTCACCTTTTGGGTATAGGATTCCAAAGTGGTGGTTCTGCGGCTGCTGTTGCCGTATTTCTTCATGTCTTGTTTATTGAGGTCGATGTCATCGAGCCTGCCCGCCATGAATTCGCTGACGGCCGTTTCGTGGGTCTTGATGATGCGGGTGTAGATCTTCGTCATTTTGTATTGATCTTGATCTTCCTCGCTATAATCCTTGAATTGGGCCTTATAGGTTTCGTCGCTATAACCGTACCAATTTTCGTTTCTTTCTATGGTGATGGCTTGTCCGGAAACGAAGCCGGTGAGCTTGTAACGACCATAAGACATGTAATTTGCGGTGCTGGCGGAACCATAGGAAGTGGACCAACTGTTGCCACTCTTGATGGTTTTACTGTCATAAAGATCGGTTTTGACAAGCCAGTTGCTAGAAAGTTGGAATTTAAGGTCGAGGGCGGAGATGGCTTTGGTTAAATATAAGCGAAGGGTGTAATCTCCTTCGGCGCTGACGCCGATGTTTTCTTTGCTTAAGCCTTCGGCGCGCTTGTGAGTGACATAATCAGAAAGAGGGACCTTCCACACCCAATCCTTCGAGGACCAAGAAGCGCTCTTACTAAGCCCTGCTACGACCGTTCTAAGATCATTTTTTAAATCTTCTTGACTATAAGGTTCCAAGTCATCGCTATCGGAACGGGTTTTGCAAGTCTTGACCGCCTTGCTATCGAATTCCCTGATTTGAATCGGTTTCATTTTGGCCATCATGTCTTTGGTGACGCTGTCGGCCTTCTTGATTTCGTTCCATTTATCGACGTCTTCGGTCTTTTCGGCGAACTGCCAGTAATAATATTTCACACCCAAAGTAATGCGCTTGGCCGCTAATTCGAGGGCATCGCTGCCTGGGGTGCTGCGGTTATTGAGCACGTCATAGAAAGTGATTGAATCAGTGGAGCCGCTGCTACTGAAGATGGAATTGCCGTATGGGCTGTCGCCGGCTGCTAGGTCGATATAATAATCCTTGGTGCTTTGAAGAACGTTGCCTTCTTCATCGTATAGGTT
>CAVKTU010000040.1:0-10354 GCA_963659395.1 Holdemanella sp.
CGCACTCCGTTTCGTTATCAAATATTATGGCTGGATGCTTCTTTTCTCTTGTTATCCTTTAGCAATGAAATTGCTTGGGTTCATCCCAGGGCTATCGCTACCGATATATGACCTCGTCAAAACGGTTATGTTTTTCTTAGTGCCTCTATATATGATGATTTTATTTGGCTTTGCGACCGCCAAATTCGATCTTTATCTAAACCAAGAACATTACCCATCGTTATATCGGAAGGGGTTAAACGATTAGTTCATAAGATATGGTGAAAGAGACATCTACGCTTTATATAATGATGCGGATAAGGAAGTCGAGACCTTTTATTACGATAAAGAAGGAATGAAAAGGAACGCTCGCTTACGGGCCAAAGAAATAAGGTGGATCAAAGGGGAATAATATGATTAAGCTAAATTATAAACGCGTTATTGCCAGTCATTTGGCGGAAAACATCGGGGTTTTGCTGGAGAACTCGCTATCGGAGAAGCATCTTTTCGTGGCAAAGACATGCACTATCCGTCATGGTGGTTATATCGTTTTGGATTTCGGAGAAGAGATTTGCGGCCGCGTCCATGTTGTCTTCGGACGCACTTCGAATGCCACTATTCGAATCCGAAGTGGCGAGTCGGTGGCGGAGACTTATGCCGAGCTCGGCGAAAAGAACGCCGGGAACAACCATTCTTTGCGCGATGCCTCTTACCCTGTCGTCTTTTGGAGCGATTTCTCCACTTCGGAAACGGGTTTCCGTTTCGTCCGTATTGACGTAACGGAGGGAGAGAAGGTGGAATTTGTTTCCGTCTTCGCCGAATCTTCGCCCAATGGCTTAAGCAAGCGCGGTTACTTCGAATGCGATGATAAGCGGCTTAACGAGATATATGAGACGGCCGTGAGAACGATTTCCCTTTCCGTCCGCGAAAAGGAGATTTGGGACGGCGTCAAACGGGATCGGTTGGTTTGGATTGGCGATTTCTATCCTGAGCTTCTTGCCTCTTATGCGGTTTATGGCGACATTCCTCAATTTGAGAATGTCCTAAATGCCGTGGCTTCTTTTCAAAACAACTGGATTAACGACATCCCTTCTTATTCGGCGTGGTGGATCGTTTGTTTGGAAAAATACTATGAGCTTTCGGGGAACGAGGCTTATGTGAGGAAGATGTTCCCTTATGTTCGTAAGATCGTTAACGATTTCTCTGCCATCATTGGTGAGGATGGCGCTACGCATTATGAGAATTGCCATCTTAATTATTTTGCGGGGAACGAATTCTTTCTCGATTGGCCGACCAATGGCACCCCCGATAGCGAAATCGGTTGGCGGTATTTATTGACGTACGCTTTAACTGTCGCCAAAAAGTTATATGCCATCAATGGTGAGGATGTTTTGGCGGTTAGCGACATCATTCGTAAATTAGATGCCTATCAATACGCCTCTTCTGACTATAAGCAAGTCACTTCTTTAGGCGTCATGGCTGGCAGGATCGGCTTCGATGAAGCCAAGAAAAAATTAGAAGAAGGCGGTGTGAAAGGATGGACGACTTTCCTCTCCTTCACTATCATCGAAGCGCTTAAAACGATCGGGGAAGACGCCTTCGCTTTAAAAGCCATTAAGGAATATTTCGGGGCGATGCTTGATTTAGGAGCAACCACCTTTTGGGAGGATTTCGATATCGATTGGTTAAAGGACAATCCTTCTTCGGTTGACGCGATACCCGATGATAAGAACAAAAACATCCATGCAGATTATGGCCGTTTTTGCTATAAGGGCCTCCGTCATAGTCTTTGCCACGGCTGGTCATGCGGGATGCTAGATTTCTTCTCTCGCCATATCTTAGGCGTCGTGCCGATGGAACCAGGATATCGTGTTATTAAAGTGGAACCGCATTTATGCGGGCTTCATATGGCTAGCGGAATTATCCCCACCAAATATGGCGATATCCATGTTAAGCATGTTGAGAAAAACGGACATATCGAGACGGAATTGAAGCTTCCCGAAGGCATCGCCAAAATATGAGAAGATTCATTGTCGATACGGATATTGGCGCCGATGCCGACGATATGGTCGCCCTATCTTATCTTTTGGGTCGAATGCGCGAAAGGGAATGTTTAATTGATGCCATCGTCTTATCGACAGCTAGGGCGTTTGCGCCTGCTGCCACTAAGGCTTTGTTAGATGATTTTGGTTATGGCAATATTCCCATCGGCAAATATGCCGGCCCTTCTTTAAAAGCGGATTCTTTTGATCATTATGCTCAAAAGGTTGCTGAGGGGCGTTTTTTAAAAGCGCCTGATGCCGTTACTTTGTTACGCAAAACGCTAAGCGAGTCGGATTCCGTTGATCTGATTGGCTTGGGACCCGCTTCCAATATATCGGCGTTGCTTGATAGCAAGCCTGACGAACATTCCCGCTTAAACGGCCGCGATTTAATCAAACTTAAGGTCGGCAAGCTTTATTTGATGGGAGGATCCTTTGAATGTGGGACGGAGGGGAAGGAATCCGCCGAATGGAACTTCGCGCAAGATGTGGCTTCCGCCCAAAATGTTCTTGGGCGTTTTCCTAAGGAAATCGTTCTTTGCCCATTTGAATGCGGGGCCAAAGTTCTTACTAAAGCGACCGTTCTTAAAGGCGTAGCGAGGAAGAGTTTTGACGCTTTCTTCGCTTCGGTGACCAAGGAAAAAGGAAATGATTATTCTTCATATTCGCGTCCCAGCTGGGATCCTTTAACGGCGATGGTGGCTCTTGAGGAGGATAATTTTTATCTATCCGACGAAGGGGAGGTAAATCTTTCTAGCGATGGCATCTCTTCGTTCGCTCCTATGAAAGGAGGGAAGAGAAAATATCTTCTTTCCGCCAATGATTTTTCTGCTTTCGAAAAAGAATTGAATGGCTATTTGCGGGGATTATGGGATTTTTAACATGGAAAGGATAAACAGAAAAATTTATGTAGTCGGCAGTCTTAATATGGACCTGACAATCAAAAGCCCCCGTTTGCCTAAGAAGGGTGAGACGATTACTGGAAGTGATTTTCTTACCAATCCCGGCGGCAAGGGGGCTAATCAAGCGTTGGCGGCATCGTTATTGGGCGGGAAGGTAATGATGTGCGGGGCGGTAGGAGATGATGTCTTTGGCCAAACGCTGATAGAAAACCTTATTAAAGCTCAGGTCGACGTTGATGCCATTAAATGCGTTCGTGGCGAAAGCACAGGCGTGGCGATGATCATCGTTTCCTCTTCTGACAACCGTATTATTCTTGATAAAGGCTCCAACGCTAAATTAAGTGAAGTCGATATCGCCTCTTTTTTGTCGAAGTCGACGGCAGGCGATATTTATTTGACCCAATTAGAAAATCCCGTTGGCGTAATTGGGGCTGGTTTAAAGATGGCTAAAGAGAAAGGTTTATATACGATCCTGAACCCAGCGCCGGCTGATTGCGATATTGCACCGTTTTTCCAATATGTCGACCTATTCGTGCCTAATGAGACGGAACTTGCCGCTTTCGGCGGCAAAAAAGCCCTCTTTACTGCCGGCATCAAAAAAATCGTTACGACTTTAGGGCGCGACGGGTATGAAGTCTCTGATGTCACGTCTTCGCAAAAATATCCTTGTTTGCAAGTTAATGCCGTCGATACGACAGCCGCCGGGGATACGCTTTGCGGCGGTTTGGCCGCTGGATTAGGGGAGGGCAAGAATTTGGAAGACGCTTTATTCTTCGCTAGTTTGGCGGCTTCGATCGCTTGTAGTAGGCGTGGAGCGTCTTCTTCTATACCTTCACGGGAAGAGGTCGAATGTTTTTTAGCGAAGAATCGTATTTGAAAAGCTAAATTAAGACGGCATGGATTTCTTTTGCATCAAGCAAACATCATGATGATGTCGATGATGATAGAGGAATAAAAGAACAGCAATACGCCGTAACTTGCCGCGTAATAAGCGGGAATGGTGTAGCTGATCCAACGGTGTTTGATCGGCCTTTTGTAATCGAAGCAAAGCAAAAAAGGCACGGAGATGAAAAGCATGTAATTATCCCCGACTTGGAAATTTTTTGCGTCCGGCATGAAGGAGAAGAGGGCGTCGATGATGCAAAAGAAGACGACGGCAATGGAGATATACAAAGCAAAGGAACGGCTATCAACGATGAATTCGTCGTTATTGCCGTTAAAGATTTTCAAATATATAAGCATGGCGAAGACGATGGCGTAGGCAATCGGCTTTTTGCTCGGCAAGAAAGAAACGAGATAGAAATTTAAGGAAAGTATTCCGTATTTCCGCAAAACCGCGAGGATATATCCGGCTATCAAATAGGAAAGGGGAAGGAAGAAGCAAATGCGGAAGAGGAACTGGCGCTTTTTTGGCCTATAAAACATGAAGAAGAAGAAGCAAGCGCATAGGAACAGGTCGACGAAAACGTTGAGACTAACGAATTCATTGAGGAATGTGATGATTAATTGTTCAATCGATTGAAGAGTTTCGGCGCTGATTGTTACCCCTCCTTGCGAAAGAAGCATCATCACGTATAGATGGATGGCGAGTTGTTCTAGGAAGACGAACGAGATGGCGCCCGCGGCATAGAAACCGAGGTAGAGGTAGATGCGTTTGCGGTTATAGATGATACCCGCTAAGGTGGCGATTAGCACCAACGGCAAACCGATTTGCCCAATGGTCTTCAAAAGGGTTTTTAGATTGTCGTCGATGAAATTGGTGGTGCCGAAATAAAGCGAATAAATGGAATTGAGCGTCACTAGTTGCGAAACCGTGAGCAAAACGACGCCGATATATTTAAGAATCTGATAGGAGAAGAAGGGTTGATAGATTTTTCGTGGGCTCGTTATTTCGTCCATGGCGGAATTATAAACCGCCCTAAGCCTTTATTCACGAATTATAGGTGTCGTCTATTTCGATTTGCTTGGTCTCCCCTTCAAGTAAGTCATTATCGTCATCTTCGAATTCGACTTTGGCGACTTTCTCGAATTTAGTGCCGATCTTTTGGACGGTCTTGGAGAAGGATTCGCTCTTTTTGGTTAAGGACTGGATATTGTTATTGAGGGATTCCCAACGGGGGATGAAGCGACCGAATTCCTTGCCTAGGGCATCAAGTTGCTTATTTATGAGTTCGATGCTTTTGTTTTTCTTGGCGTTTAATTGAATGACGCGGAAGGAAGCTAGGAGGGGTTGGAGGATCGTCGGAGAAACCATGACGACGCCCTTCTTTTTGGCCAATTCGACTAATTCGGGGAATTCATTATGTATATAGGCGAAGATTCCGTCGTTAGGGATGAACATCAAGGCGTTGGAAATCGTTTTGCCTTTGATGATGTATTTGGAAGTCTCTTCGATGCGTGATTTCATCGCCCCTTTGAAGGCGGCTTTGGCGGCGGCTATTTCGTCATCGCTTAGGTGTTTGCCGCTATCGAAGAGGTCTTCATAACCGACAAGTGAGAATTTGCTGTCGATGCAGATGATTTGTTGGTGGCTTTCGCCATCGAGGAAAACGACGGCGTCTGGTTTAAGGGCCGGCTCATCGCCTTTGGCGGGTTCTAAGGTATATTGGATATCATAGAGGACGCCTTTGCTGCCATCGAAGAGGTTTTCTAGCAGCATTTCCAATTGGAATTCGCCATATTTGCCTCTTTGTTGGTTATTGGAGAGAATGTCTTTGAGGGAGCTTATTTCGCCTTGGAGGCTTACGATGTTCTTTTGGGCTTCTTGAACCATGCCTAGTTGTTTTTGGAGGCTATTCATCGATTCGGAGGTGCCTTTAAAGCCATCGCTTAGCGATTGGTTGACTTTTTCGTTGATCGATTTCATCGAAGCGTCGATTTTCTGATTCATCGCGCTTATTTGTAGCGTCAGTCCTTTTTGGATGCTGTCTTGGAAGGAATTGAGGCGTCGGGTATCGCTGTCAGACCCCTCTTTCAAGGTTTTGACGATTTCGGTTATCTGGGCTTGTAGTTTGCTATTGAGCTCGCCTTCTATTTTCAAAGAGATATTCTTTTCGAGATTAGATACCGCCATTTTGATTTCGGTCGCGGTCTCGATTTGGTTCTTTTCCAGTTCTTTGGTATCGAATGCGTTTGGGCTTGAGCGATTATCTTGCTTTTTGAGTTTCCAAAGCAAATAGACGTAGATGGCGCCAAAGATAAGGGAGATGGATAGGGTGATAATGGAAATGATGAGAACTGTTTTGTCCATAGGAAACCTCTTTTGCTTGCTAAAGAAATTATAACGGATATGGCGACGTCTTATAAAGCGATGGCCGCCCATTTTTGCGGCCAAAATTGCTAAATTTGCTCTTTTAATCGGCGATGTTTGAACCGACTTCTAAACGATAGAAGTAGCAATAGAAGTTGATAGAAGTAATGCTTCTATTCACTTCGATTTGAACTTATAATATAAGCGACTTGGAGGTAGAGACATGAGGTTTGAGGAACTTTTCCCCGATATCGGCATAGAAACGAAGGAAGTGGAATTTAAGGGACATTGTGACGAAGGAAGCGATGAGAAAGCCGGAGAATTATCCCAAATAAAATGGTTGAAGACGATTGCGGCGTTCGCTAACGGCGATGGTGGTGACCTTTTTGTCGGCGTCGAAGATAAGTCGCATACCATCGTGGCCTTTGACCATGCTGAAGCCGATCGCCAAATGAATTTAATAAGAAGGGAAGGGCGGCAACGGCTTGTGCCTTCGCTTTTTCTTGATCCGGTAGCCATACCGGTGAAAGGGAAGGAAGAGACACGTTATATCATTCAAGTTCACGTTGCTAAAAGCAGAAACGTCCCCGTTATGCTTAAATCCCATAATGCCTATTGCACATATGTACGAAAATTCGGGGCCACGGAGATCGCCACGCCTGAGGAAATAAGGGAATTGGTCTTAAACCATGAAGAAACGAGTTTTGATGTTTTGCCGACGGGAGAAAAATACGATCCTAATGATTTCAAATTGATCAAAGAGGAATACAAACATAATCATAACGGAGAAATTTTATTGGACAAAACGCTTCAATTACGTGGATTCTTTTCCTCCGAAGGCAACCTCTCTCAAGGCGCATTGTTGTTTAAAGACGATTATGACGGTGACAAAACACGTCTTAGCATCGCCAAATGGCCTGGCTTTGACCGCGGTTCCGATTCTTTGCTCTTTTTAAAAAGGCTAAGCGGGCCGATTACCAAAGTGATTCATGAAGCTTCTGAGATCGTTTCGTCGATTTCGATTAACGGCATCCAAAAAACGCCTGAAGGGGAACGTAAGCTTTTTTCTTATCCTTCACGTAGCGTCTTCGAAGGGATAGCTAACGCTTTCGCCCATCGCAATTATTGGAAGATCGGGACGCAAATACTGATCGACATTTTCCCTGATCGATTGGAAATAACCTCGCCTGGCGCCTTGCTTAGTGGCAAAGAACTTAAAATGGAGAAAAAAATAGCGAATATCATGCCTCAGCATCGTAACAGGCTTTTAGCCGATGTGCTTTCGCTTTTGGGGGTTACGCAAGGCATTGGAACGGGATTTGATAGAATAGCCAAGGATTATGACGGTAGCGATGATGCTCATCAGCCATTCGTGAATTCCACCGATGAGTCCTTTACCCTCGTGCTTCCCGATTTGGCCTATGATCGGGGCGTGTTAGGAAAACACGAAGAGTTCCCTGAGATTTATTTGGAACGTGGCAATTTGTCAGGAAGAGACATGAAAATACTTTCGTATTGCTATAACGAAAAAAGAAGCGTCTCCCAAATAGCGGACGTTTTAGGCGTTTCTGTGTCCTCTTATCTTAAAGGCACGGTGATAGGCGGTTTGGTTAGCAAAGGCTATTTGTTAGAGACATCAACGAAGCCAATGCTTCTTTTATCCAATCGCGATATAGTCAAATTAAAGCCGTAATAGAAGTTATGGAAGCAGCAATAGAAGTTGATAGAAGTAACGCTTCTATTCGCTTCAATACAAGCTGCCTTAGCAGTTCGTTTTGTGAGCCATATCCAAGAAAAGCTGCTATTAGATTTCGGAATAGCCAAAAAGCCTTATTAACTATTTAACGGCACTTTTTAGAAATAATGTTATAAACTTGTTATACGATTCAGGAGAAACGTATGCTTGTTTATCATTCGAACAAAGAAGAATTCAGCAACGATGTTTTAAATGGCCGTATCGCCGATATCGTAAAAGCCAAATTGCTAGAGAAAGGCATCAACGACCAAAATGATGCGGAATTCCGTTCTTGGCAAAATTCCATGGTTTTCATGCGGATGGCATTAGAGAATTCTAAGATTCCCGAGGATGCCGAAGTTGCCATCGAATATCAGATACCACTGACTTCGAAACGGGTTGACTTCATGATTGCTGGCGAAGATCATGCGGGTCAAGATAACGTTGTCATAATTGAGTTAAAGCAATGGGATAAGGCGGAAAAGGTCAGCGACATTGAGCGTCATACGGTGAAAACGTACACCGGCGGAGGGGAGCGGGAAGTGGCCCATCCTTCCTATCAGGCTTATTCCTATAAGATGCATATCCAGAATTATTCCTCCTTCGTTGAGGATAAGAAGATCGGTCTTTCGCCAGTTGCCTATTGTCATAATTATCGCAAACAAGCAGGGGAAGGTCTTTTTGATAAGACATACGACTTATGGCTGTCGGAAGCGCCATTATTTGCTGCGAGTGACAATCGGAAATTGTCTGATTTTATCGCCGATAGAATTACTAAAAGAAGCCAAGATGGGGAGATCTTATACAAAATCGATCACGGGAAGATCCGCCCGGCTAAAGCGTTACAAGATTGTCTTGCTTCGATGGTCAAAGGAAATAAGGAATTCCAACTCCTTGATGAGCAAAGCGTGGTTTATGACAAAATCATGCACGCTTTCTATTTGTCTAACCAAGATCACGAAAAACGGGTTTTGATCGTCAAAGGAGGGCCGGGAACCGGCAAGTCGGTTTTGGCGGTAAATGTGCTTTGCGACCTTATCAACGATAAGAAGAGACGCGGCTTCCATTGCGCTTATCTTACGAAAAACGTGGCTCCTAGAAAGGTTTATTTGAAGATGCTTTCGCATGGCGACATCAAGAAAGAGGTGGCCATCGATGAGCTTTTCCGCTCGCCATATGGGTTACATAACCTCTCTAAGAACATCTATGATTGCTTGTTGGTGGATGAAGCCCATCGTTTGGTGAAACAGATGTATAGGGATTATGGCGGGGAGAATCAGATAAAGGAATGCATCGATGCCAGCTTGGTGACGGTCTTTTTCATCGATGAAAGCCAAAGGATATCGGTCAAGGATATCGGTAGCGCGGCAGAAATTCGTTCCTGGGCCAAGAAAGAAGGGGTCAAAGAAGAGAACATCCTCGAAGGTGATTCCTATCTCCTTCATAGCGAATTCCGTTGCAACGGAAGCGAAGGCTATTTGGCTTTCTTAGACGACGTTTTGGGAATTGTCCATACGGCCAATCGTAGCCTGGATCAAAAAGACTTCGATTTCCGCATTTACGATGACGCCACTTCGTTAAGGGAAGCCATTTCCAAAAAGAACGAAACAAGCGGCAATTCGCGTTTGGTGGCGGGATATTGCTATGATTGGAACGTCAAAAACAATAGAGGGGATGTCGATATCGTTTTGGATGAGGGACGTTTTCAGGCGTTATGGAATGACCCTTCTAGCAATAAGACGCCCTTATTCGCAATAGATCCAAAGCAAAAGGACAGAGTCGGTTGCATTCATACCGTCCAGGGGCTTGAATTCGATTACGTCGGAGTGATCATCGGGAAGGATCTCCGTTACGAAAACGGTCAAGTCGTCGTTGATCAAAATCAGATCTCCAAAGATGACAATTCTTCAGGGATCAGAGGCTGCAAAGACAAGGCCTTGGCTGAAAGGCTTATTAAGAACACGTATAAGGTGTTACTGACGCGTGGGCAAAAGGGTTGCTATGTCTATTGCGAAGACCCCGCTTTAAGGGATTATCTAAGAAGCCGCATTCAAAATAAGTAGATTTGATTTTTAAAATCTCGATATTTGAATTTCCCCGCAAATCGCGGACATATTTAACGAAAGAACGATTAAATGAAGGCTTTTTCATAGACCCGAATGCAACATTCACCTCCTTTTCACCTATATTTCTTGGCCATTATGTTTATCCTATTAGTATGAGCTTTTCAGAAAAACTCAAAGAGCTTCGAAAAGATAAGGGCATCACGCAAGAAGAATTGGCGAAGAAAATCTTTGTCTCCCGCACCCTCATCACCAAATACGAAAGCGGCGCCGTTTATCCCACCGAGGATAACTTAGAAAAATTGGCGCTTTATTTTGGCGTTCCGGTGTCTGTTTTAATAGAAGAGCAGGAAGCATCCGCAATTTTGGATAAGAGGAATAAG
>CAVKTU010000041.1:0-10258 GCA_963659395.1 Holdemanella sp.
AGTCGGCGAACCGTCGGCTTTTTAGAAGAAACTGCGATTAGTGTTTAAATTGGCCGTTTTTTTATAGCTCTTCTCGAGTGAAAATCGCAAAATCGCAAAAACCCAGCAAATCCCCCGTCAAAAAGCTAAAATCCCGTTTTTAACACGCTAAATTGTCAGCCAAATGCCTTCGGATAGATTCTGTCCGTTATTTGATTTTCTTGGAATAAAGTAGCGACACCGAGAAGAGAATAAGCAAAGCGGTTAGCCCCGTATCAGCGAGCACAGCGACAAACATCGGTAATTCCGCCCCATTAGCGATATATGGCATGATGATGGCCAAAATGGCGATTATGAGTTTAATCGAAAGGGCGACCACCACATCGATAAGCGCTCTTTTTCTGGTTTTTTGAGCAATATTGATCACCGTGATCAATTGGGAAAGATTGTCATTCATAATGACTATATCTGCGTTTTCGATAGCCATGTCGCTGCCGCCCCCGCCCATGGCGATGCCCACATCCGCCAAAGCGATCGACGGAGCGTCGTTGATCCCGTCGCCAACATAGGCCACCGCCTTAGAAGAGGAGGCAATCTTTTCCTTTAGTATTTGCGTTTTCTCGTTAGGCAAAAGCTCACTATAGTAGGCGTCAATGCCGACTTCTTTGGCCATTAAAGCAGCGCTTTCCTCTTTATCGCCGGTTAACATCAAAGCGCTTATCCCCTTTTGCTTTAAGGCGGCTAAGGTCGGGGCGCTTTCCTTTTTGGCAACATCGTTTAGGACGACGTAACCGCAAAAAGCACCGTCTTTAGCTAAATAAACAACCGTCCCGACATCCTCGCTTTCCTCGAAAGCAACACCGCGTTCTTTCATCAATTTGGCGTTGCCAGCCAATATGAGGTGGCCTTCGGCTTCCACTTCCACCCCATATCCGGCAATCTCTTTGTAGCTATCTATTTTCCCAGGTTCCCCTATCTCAAGGTTAGCAACAATGGCTTTGGCTAAAGGATGGTTGCTTCTAGTTTCCGCCAAGAAAAGATATTTGCAAAAATCTCTCTCGCTTATGTTCGCGGGGCATTTTTTCGTGATGCTGAAACAGCCTTGCGTGATGGTGCCCGTCTTATCGGTGACCACCAATCCAAGCTCATTTAGCTTATCGAAATAAGAAGCCCCTTTGACCAAAACGCCATGTTTGGAAGCAAGGCCGATGCCCGCGAAATAGCTAAGGGGAACGCTTACGACGACCGCGCATGGGCAAGAGATCACCAAAAGGCAAATCGCGGTGTATAACCAATGCGACCAGACGGCAAAATTCGAATAATCTATGCAAATCGGAGGGATAACCGCTAGCAAAAGGGCCATTCCCACCACAATTGGAGTATAGATCTTAGCAAATTTGGTAATGAATTTATCCGCTTTGGATTTGTTGCTTTCCGATTCCTCAACCAATTTGATGATATGACTTACAGTGCTATCTTCATACGATTTGTCGACCTTAACGGTGACAGAGCCGCTTTTGAGGATAGTGCCGCTATTGATGGCGTCCCCTTTTTTCTTGCTGACGGGGATGAATTCGCCAGTCAGGCTAGAGCAATCAAAAGAACCATCCCCCTCGATTATCGTTCCATCGGCAGGAACGATTTCGCCGACTTTAACGACGATTTCATCGCCGATTTGTAGTTCTTTAGGATCAACCGCTTGAAGCACACCATCCACCAATAAATTGGCGGTCTTGGCCCGTAATCCAACCGCTTCCGAAATCGCTTTATGCGAACGTTCCGAAGCAAAATCCTCAAACATCTCGCCGACTTGATACAAAAGAACGATCATGACCGCCTCAAAGAATTCGTTGGAGCCAAAGAAACGGAGAGAGAAGGCGCCGACGCTGGCGATGAACATCAAAACGTTCTCGTCAAAGGGATTCTTCTCTTCGATGCAATTCTTGATTCCTTCGATGACAATGTCATATCCGGCGATAAGCCACGCCAAAAGCATAATGGCGAAATTAAGCCATAATCCAGCGCCTTCTCCGAGGTGAGCGTCGCCCCATTCTTCCTTAAACAAAAGCAATCCAAGTAACGCAAGCGTCAAACTTATAGACAAGCGAACGATTGTGATAATAACGTGCTTTTTGTCTTCTTTTTCGATTTCTTCGTGTTCATCATGAACCGTCTCATGATCATGAGAATGGCCATGGCAGTGTGCGCAACCCATATTTATTCTCCTTCCTCTAAGACGTGGTCATGAACGACCTCTAATAATTTGCTTACGTGCTCATCGGCTAAGCGATAATAGACTTTATGCCCGTCTTTGCGCGTTTGGACGAGATGGTTCTTGCGGAGCACCTTAAGCTGATGGGATATAAGCGATTGCGAAGCCCCTACTTCTTCCATGATCTGACTGACGTTTTTCTCCTCGCCGTTGATGGAATAAAGAATCTTTAACCTCGTGAAGTCGCTAGCGACGTTCAAAAGTTCTTCCATTCTTTCTAATGTTTTGTTGGTTGGCAGCTCGCTCATATATGAATGTCCTTTCATATTACAAACATAATCATACCCCCTTTTAGCGCCTCGTCAACATAAATATGAAAATTTGTTCATATATTTCAGGAAAACAAAAGACCGCCTGTTTAGACGGCCTTTCGCGAATTTGGCGATCTTATATCGAAAGCGAAATTAGATTTTCTCGATTTCCGAGAAATCCACGTCCACCGGTGTGCTACGGCCGAAGAAGACCGTATCGACGCGGCAAGCTCCCGTCGATTTGTCGATGGACAGAATCGTGCCTTCCGTTCCTTCGAGCGGGCCATGAATGACCTTCACGCGGTCGCCCACGCTATAACGGTCATACATCGAGCTATCGACCATGCCCATTCTCTTAAGAACGGGTTCGATCTCCTCACGGGTGACCGGGGTTGGCTTCTGTCCGCCGCCGCTAGAACCGGCGATGCCAGTAACACCTGGAGTATTACGAACGATATACCAAGAATCGTCGGCCATGATCATTTCGACGAAGATATATCCGGGATAAAGGTTTCTCGTCTTCATTTTGCCAGTGGCGATGCCGTCTTTTAAAACCGGCTCTTCCACTTCGGCGACCAAAACACGGAAAATCTTCTTTTCCATGTTCATCGACTTGATGCGTTTCTTCAAATTATCGGCCGTTTTAGCCTCATGCATCGAATAAGTGGTAACGATATACCACTGTTTCTCGCCTAATTGCGGTGCTTCCATTTTACATTCCTCCAAAAGCGTCTTTTAACTGCGAAATGATGCTATTAGCCGTCAAATCTTCGAGCATCAAGAAAATAGCAGCGAAGACGGAAATGCAAATGACCACGGCGATAGCGGGCCAAAGCTTGTCGCGGGAAGGCCAACGAACGCGTTTGCCTTCTTTGACCACTTCTTTCATGTACTTGTGTGGATTCATAGACCTCCTTTATTTGCTTTCCTTGTGGATCGTATAACGACCACACTTAGGGCAAAATTTTTTGATTTCCAAACGAGCGGGATCGTCCGAGCGTTTCGAGATTTGATAATTTCTTGAGAGACAATCGGAGCAAATTAAAAATTTCTTTTCCCTACCCATTCTTTATCCTTTCTCAGCGTGTCAATGATAGGACCGTGGTAGCAACCTGTCAAGAAACACTTAAAAGCGGGCCGTAATGACCCGCCAAAGAACGTAATGCAGAGGTTAATTTTTAAAGCAAACGCTTTACCATCCCTAGGAATAAGAGATAGAGATTTTTGCAACGGCGCACACTTTGATTCATGAGCCTGGCGATCGCTCGGAAGCTATAGCCATAGATCTTGAGTCTTGCCACATCCACCGCTTGCGGGTCGATCTGGTATTCTTCGTTGCCGTTTTCTAAGCACTCGTCTAAGAAGTCGACATAGCGCATCGGATTCTCGTCGGGAGCGGCAATCACATCGGATAAAGCGAAACCACCATCCGAATAATCCGATGAGCATTCCGCGTCTAACGAAAGGATCATCCCCCTTTCGAAAATCTTGTTCGCTTTGGCTTCGGCCAATAATTCATGGCGGAAGCAGGTGAGGAAATAAGTTGAGAATTTAGCCATTTGTCCTAACTCATAACGGTCAGAAGCATGTAGAAAAGTTGTAAAGAAGATATGGTTAATATCCCAGCTGTCGAATAACGACGCCAAAGGCGCCGACGCTTGTTTGGCCAAAATGTGCTTTCGGTCGAAGTAGCGTTTGGTGAGGGCGAGGTGAGCAGAGACGTTTCCCCGTCTCGCTAACATCAAAAGGCTTTCATCCGATTCTTCGGAAAAAGGTAAATTGGAATTGTTCATTTGTTTAATTATCTTTCTCTTGAGGCCACGATGTGGGAAAGCAAAACACCCGTCGCTACGGAAGCGTTAAGACATTCCACATGTCCTCTCATAGGAATTTTGACGACAAAGTCACTGTGCTCGAGAACAAGACGGCTGATTCCATATCCTTCATTACCGACCACGAGCCCAATCGGGCATTTGTAGTCGACATCAAGATAGGAGGAAGCGCCTTGATCGGCACTGGAGACGATCCAAAAGCCTGCCTTCTGAAGCTTGGTTATAGCCTGCGTTAGATTAGGAACAACGGCGACTTTCACATGGTACATCGCGCCAGTAGAGACTTTAGCAACGGTCCCATTCAAAGGCACTTCGCCATGTTTTTTGACAATAACGCCGTCGACCCCGAAAGCATCCGCGCTCCGTAATATCGCTCCAAAGTTTTGCGGATCTTCAATGCCGTCTAGGAGCAAGATGGTCGGATATGGCCGGGGCCCCGAAGCCACGATGAGCTCGTCGACGGAATAAAGACGAATCTGATCGATGCTTGCCACATAGCCCTGATGATTAGAGCAAGAAGCAATACGAGTGAGTTCGTTATCGGAAACGACCTTCACCAATATACCCTTCTCATGAGCTAATTGAGCAATATCGCCTTGCGAATGTTTGGCGGTTAGATAAACCACTTTGGCTTGTTTACCAACTATCGCCGCTTTCACGGCGTTCTTACCAAATATCTGCACATTCATACTAAAACAATCCTTTTTAAATAACAAGTGCGGTCAATGTTTCTGCATCATTGTTAAAATAACTTCTTTTCTATCAATTTCTGGCGAAGGACGTCGCTTAAAGCGAAGTCCTTTTTGGCCCTGGCTTCATCATAATCGGAAAGGAGTTTCTTATCTTCTTCGGTGAGCGCCACTTTTTCGAAACCTAAGCCCAACACCTCTAATTCTTTCCTGAATGGCAAGAAAACGGAAAGCAATTCGGTAAGAACAAAAGGCTTTTGCCGTAATGCCGCATTGACTTTCTTTTGATCGTCATAAAGGGCCATTAAGGCGTTTGGCGTATTCAAATCGTCGGCTAAGGCGCTAAGGAAGGGCTCGGTTGCTCTAGCGGGGCCATAAGGATCGAGGTTAGCTCGCAAAAGAGCGATCGAAGCCTTACGGAAAGTCATCTCGAGCTGTTCCTTCTTGACGCTAGCTTCATGGATCGTCTCCTCGCTAAAGGAGACGGGAGAGCGGTAATAAGAAGCGAGGATCATCAAACGGAACGGCAAGCCCCCGTATTTGTTCACCACGTCTTTCATCAAGACCACGTTGCCCAAGGATTTGGACATCTTCTCGTTATTGATGTTGATGAATCCGTTATGCATCCAATAATTGGCCAACTTATTGCCGTTATGCGCCCACGCCTGGGCCATTTCGTTTTCGTGATGGGGGAATTTGAGGTCGAAGCCGCCGCCATGGATATCAATTAATCCATGTTGGCTGGAGAAAATGCTATCGATCATAACGCAGCATTCCGTATGCCAGCCAGGACGCCCTTCGCCCCAAGGGCTCGGCCAACGGATTCCTTCCGTCGTCGTCTTCCACAAAGCGAAATCCAAAGGGTCCTCTTTCTTGTCGTCAACGGCGATGCGGGCCCCGCTTTCGAGGGATTCGATGGAATTGCCGCTTAACGTTCCATATCCAGGAATAGAACGGACGCGCAAATAAACGTCGCCATCTTTTTGGTAGGCATAGCCTTTCTCCACTAACGCGGCGACATAATCGATAATCTGCTGCATATAGACGGTGGGACGGGGGGTGACGTCGGGTTGCAAGGACCCCACTTCATCAACCAAACGGCGGTATTCATTAATAACGCCATCAGTCAACGTCTTCTCATCGATGCCAAGTTCATGGGCTCTTTTGATAATTTTGTCGTCAACATCGGTGTAATTGCTAACAAACGTCACTTGATAGCCTTCTTCTATAAGAAAACGGCGCAAGACGTCGAAAACGACCACGGGGCGGAAATTGCCGATATGCGGATCGTTATATACGGTAGGCCCACAACAATAGATGCTTACTTTGCCAGGGATCAGCGGTTTAAAGACTTCCTTATGGGAGCCAAGAGAATTAAAAAAACGAATTTCATGTGCCATGGCCATATTTTACACGCCTATGAATAATTATGAAAAGACGAGCTTGCACCACGGCTTTCAATTGTTCAAATACAAATCAACGCTTTGCGTTTTCAGATGTGGTTGTGTCGGCTGTCGTGTTGTTCTTATCGTTCTTCCTTTGTCGAAGCTCTTCCAATATCAATTCCGTCGCTTCGATATGGTCTATGCGCGTCAAAATGCCCACATAACTAAAATAAACCAAGAAAAACGCGACTAGGGCGGAAATTAATGCTAACAAAAATAGAGGTTCTTTAATGACCATCCCATAAATTACGCAAAAAGTAGTGCCTGCCGCTAAAAGCACATTTAATGTGCAAAAAACTCCGTAGAGAAGTTTTTTGAAGACCGCAAGCCGTTCCTTGTAGCTGGCATCACGAATGTCGCTCACTTTTCCTTTAGGCATTTTTCGTCCTCCTTTTATGTCTCTAACGAATTTCGAATCCAATAACGTTTACGCACTTCAAGCCCGTCTATCTTCGCTTGCCTCTAAATCGAGGCAAAATTGCGGACATAGTCTGAATCAATTATTCGCTTTCTTTTTCCTCCTCCAATACCGGCACTTTTTCCGAATGGATGTTCCAATATATGCTCACGCACATCAATGCGCCGAATATAGCAACTGCCAAAAGCGAAGCCACTAGCCAATACAAGGAACGAAAGGCGATCCCATATTTAGCGTCATAAGCGATGGCACACGCGATAATCGCCGCAATGGCCAAAAGGATATCGGCGACTACCGCTTTCAAAACGATAGAGAGGGCTTTGCTCACGTTATCCGTTTTGCTCAATAACGCCGTCGCCAATATGAAAGTTATGACTAAAGCCGCCAAAACCAAAAGCAACATGATGAAAACATAATGCGATAAAGGCACTTCCATCGTCAAAAAGACGCAAAACGGAAACATCGTGGCGATGATCATCGCCAGCAAAAACGGCATATACAGAAGAAAACGATAAGGATTTGCGCCGTTTTCTTGATTTTTCGATTTTTCCTCATAAAAAGGGGTGCGGCCAAAAAGGCCCAGCCCCCACAAAAGGAAAATAAGGACGATCACGATATAACGAGGCAAGCGAATCGAATTAACCGTTTCGTTATAAACGGACAAATAAGAATAAACTCCCACCACTAAGAAAACGCCTTCTAAAATGGCTACGACAATAAGCCAGAATGTTTTCCGTTTCGCTTCTTTAGGCAGAACGAAATAAACGATGAAATCCGCGAACGTGGAAAGGGTGATACCCGCAAAGAAGGCGATTGTCTTAACTAGATAATCGGTCTCCCCTTTCATCATGTATTCGCTTTGATTGAAGCAAAGAAGGAAAAGCAGGCTCAAAGCCAATAAGCAAAAAGAGACGATTAAAAAGAGGGGGATTTGTGTGTCTTCTTTTTTGACGTGTTTACTAAAAAGCGGCATAAGTACGAATCCTCGATATCTCCTTAGGCTCCTTCAAAATATATTCGGCGTCTTTGAGCCAGTCCTCATCGTAGCAACCATATCCCCAGAGGGCAATAGCCACAGGAAGCGCGGCTGCTTTCGCCGTAAGCAAATCGGTGACGCTATCGCCGACAAAGATGGTTTTATGGCGGTTTAAGCCATATGTTTCGATGAAATGGTTGACGATAGTCGGATTGGGCTTAGGCTCTTCGCCTTCTTTAAGCCCGCGGATGCCCATAAAGAGGTCTTTCCCGAAAGCGCTTTTGACGATGCTTTGCGCCAAAGCGTCCGGCTTATTGGTGCAAACGAACAAAGACACCCTTGCTTCATGAAGTTCCTTTAAAGCGGTCTTTACGCCATCAAAAGGTTTGGTGTGACGGTTTTGATAATCCCGATAACGCGGCATGTATTCCTTCTTCAAACGAAGGAAATTGTCCTCGTTATCATCATCCTTCAAAGCGCGGTGCATTAAAGCGTTCGCCCCGCCGCCAATCAAAAGACGGCATTCGCTCTTAGAATAATGATATGGGAAGCCACTAGCCTTCAAGGCATCGTTAATGGCGTCTTGGATATCCTTAAGCGTATCTAAGAGGGTGCCGTCTAAATCGAAAATGACATTCTGCATCATATGCGCTTATTCTAGCGCAAGTAGATGAGCATATTAATCCAAATCTGGGTATTGCTTGCGGGAAGCGTCATAGTTCGTGTGGAGCAGATGTTCAGCCTTCTCGCCGCCGACTTCCCCTAAGAAATCGTGATATAGCTTAATGACGTCGGGGTTGTTGTGCGACTGCCTGATGGGGGCGTTCTTGTCGATATCGTATAGGATTTTCGCCCTCTTTTGGCGATAGGTATCCAAGATATCGGCCTTTTCATGATCAAGTAAGCTTGGTTTCACGAAAGGTTGGCCACCGCCATTGATGCATCCGCCCGGACAGCCCATGATTTCGATGAAGGCGTATGGCGAACGACCCGCTTTAATATCATCCAAAAGAGGTTGGGCGTTCTTGGTTCCGCTAGCGACCGCCACGCGAATGGTTTGCCCATTGATATCGATGCTAGCTTCTTTCACTCCTTCTAAGCCACGCACGGCCGTGAAGTCGATTTGCTTATATTCCTCGCCCGTAAGGGTGTGATAAGCCGTCCGAAGAGCGGCTTCCATAACGCCACCCGTGACGCCGAAGATAGCCGCGGCGCCCGTGTATTCGCCTAAAAGGTCTTGATCCCACGTTTCGTCGGTCGGAAGTTCATCCCACATGATGCCGCTACGCTTAATCATAACGGCCAGTTCACGCGTGGTAAGAACGGCATCGACATCGGGCACGCCATCAACGGCATTGGCTTTACGAAGCTTTTCGCCCTTTTTAGCGGTGCAAGGCATGATGGAAACCACGTATATATCTTCGGGTTTCAAACCATGCGCCTTAGCGAAATAGCTCTTCGTGATGGCACCCTGCATCTCATGCGGGGACTTGCAAGTGCTGACGTTAGGGATAAGCTCGGGATAGAAATATTCAAGGTAATTGATCCAGCCAGGCGAACAAGAGGTGATCTGCGGAAGCGGGCCTTCATTTTCCGAAATTCTCCGCAAAAGCTCAGCGGATTCCTCAACGATCGTCAAATCGGCGCCGAAATTCACGTCAAAGACGCGGTCGAATCCCAAGCGATGGAGGGCGGCGATCAATTTCTTTTCGCCGTTTTCTTCGCCGATCATATGGCCGAATTCCTCGGAGATGGCCGCTCTGACAGCCGGGGCGACCTGCGCCACAATATATTTGCCAGCCGCTTTCGCTTTATCGACGTCTTCGATTTCGCGCTTCTCGCTTAAAGCGCCCGTGGGGCAAACGTTGATGCATTGGCCACATTGGATACAGGGGCTTTTGGCCAAGCTGCCATTGGCAACCGGGCCCACGCAGGCATTAAAGCCACGGCCGATAAAGCCGAGCACACCAATGCCAGTGGCCTCTAAGCAACGATTAATGCAACGTCCACAGAGAATGCATTTGGAAGTATCGCGAATAATGCCTGGGGAAAGGCGGTCGATCGTCGTTGGCGTTTTGGCTCCGACGTAACGGGAACTATCGACGCCCACGCGTTTACTGACGGCCAAAAGCTCGCAATCGCCGTTTTTGACGCAAGCTTGGCAATTGAAAGAATGGTTGGAAAGGAGAAGCTCCACGGAAGTTCGGCGGGCCTTGACCGCTTTCGGACTGGAAATAAGGATCTCAAACCCCTTCTCTTCCGAACATTCGGAAACGGGATAAGTGCAACTGGCAAAGAGCCTCCCTCCGCGGGGGCTTTTGATTTCCACTAAGCACACGCGGCAAGATCCGAAGCTGTTTTGCCCATGGCGCCAATTGCATAGAGTTGGAATACGG